>JAZUCP010000302.1:0-3949 GCA_045639165.1 Acetatifactor sp.
AGACCTCTGCTCCACTGTTTTCCTGCTCTTCGGCAAAAGATAAAATCATATCCAGATTGCCCTCTCTTATGCTCTCCTGCAGCTTCTTTTTACCGGTAGGATTGATTCTTTCCCCTACAACCATGAAGGGACTCTCCAAACCAAAGGAAAGAGTCTGGCGTTCGCTGGTGAGATATCTCCTTTTTGGTGCGCCTATAGGAGTCTTTACTGCTTTAAAAATCTCCCGATCAGTAAGTACATCCTTAAGTGCCTGAATATATGCCGGATCGGTACCGCAGCATCCTCCCAATATGGTTGCTCCGGCATCCATCAATTCTTTCATTTCTTCTGCGAAGGAACCCGGTTCCATGTCGTAGATGGTGCTATGATCCGGAAGGGTAACGGGAAGGCCTGCATTGGGCTTGGCAATCAGTGGAATATCTGTTACCTCCGCCATGGCACAGATGATTTTCACCATATCCTTGGGACCTGTAGAACAATTTACACCAACGCCGTCCGCTCCCAGAGAAGAAAGCACAATAGCAGCTGTTGTGGGATCTGTTCCAAAAAGAGTTCTTCCATTGGTTTCAAAGGTCATGGTCACCAAGACCGGAAGCTGACTAACCTCCTTTGCAGCAATCACTGCCGCACGTGCTTCTGCAAGGCTCATCATGGTTTCCACCACCAATAAATCCACACCTGCTTTTTCAAGCAGAATAATCTGTTCCTTATACACATCGATCAGCTCTTCTAATTCCATGGAACCAATAGGAGCAAGTTGCCTTCCAGTCATGGTAAGATCTCCCGCGATCAATGCCTTATTCCCTACTGCTTGTCTGGATAGCTCTACCAAACCATTAATAATATTTTCCTGTTGCTCATATAAACCATATTCCTGAAGTTTAATGCGATTAGCCGTAAAGGTGGGCGCATATACAATATTGCTGCCCGCCTCCACATATTTTTTCTGCAATGTAATCAATGCATAAGGATTCTCTAAAATCCATTTTTCCGGGCAAACACCCACCGGCATACCGGCTTTCATGAGATTGGAACCGGTAGCTCCATCCAATAATATATAATTTTTTTTACAATATTCTCGAAACTGTAATTTATTCATATCATTCACTTCCATGAGAAACTAAAATTTTAGACTAATCTTATCATAAAAATCACTCTAAAACAAGAAATTCATTGCGAAAACCCATTTATTGTGATAAAGTAACTATGTATTGAATTTTGTAAAATCTCAGAAAGGTCTGTATAAACATATGAAAAAAACAGCTTTAGTACTATTACTTACATTATTGTTAACCGGTTGTGGTGTGGAAGAAGACACAAAGGATGTTCAATTTGAAAATAATATGAATGCTTTTTGTGACAATATCGTATCCATCGATGCATCTATCAATAAAATCTCCAACAAATCCGGTGATGAAGCAGGACTTGCTGCGGCAAAGGAAGAACTTCTTGCACAGCTCGCAAATCTAAATACCGAATTCGGTAAGTTTGCAAACATGGACTTCCCGGCAGAATACGATTATTTGGAAGATATGGCCGATGAAGCTGGAGATTATATGACCGAAGCAGTCAATACATATGAAAAGATGTATGGTCCCGAGGATGCATACAGTGTTACCCTCGAAGAATATGCAAATGAAAATTATGCAAGAGCTTATAAGCGTGTGAGAATCATCACTGCCCTTCTTCGCGGCGAAACTCCAGATGAAGAAGGTTTAACAATACAGTAAGTTGGAGTACGTTATGGTTACGGATCAAAAGATCATTTTTTTAGACATTGATGGTACATTGATGGATGATCAAAAGCGGGTTCCACCTTACAATATGAGTGCCATCAAGGAAGCTTTAGAGCAGGGACATAAAGTGGTTATCTGTACGGGACGACCTCTCTGTAGTGCCAAAAAGCTGTTTCCTGTGCTTGGGCTGGAGGGTGACGGGTGTTACGCTATCACCTACAACGGAGCTCTCATTTATGATATTTATAATCAAAAGACTCTATTTAAGCAGACACTCCCCATTGAGTATGTGAAATACATCTTCCAAAAAGCCAAGGAACATAAAGTTTACATGCAGACCTATTCCGATGACGAGGTTTTGTGTCATAAGGATACCAAGGAAGGTCAGGATTATTCTACCCGCTTAAAGATTGAACGTGCAATCGTTCCGGATGTATTTGAAGCAATGAAGAACGAAGAACCCTGCAAAACTCTGGCCATTGCAGATGGATATAATCACAAACTTCTGGAAGATTTCAGAGAAGTATTTCAGGATTGGGCGCCCGGAAAAGTAGATATCTTCTTCTCCTGCTATGAATATCTGGAATTTGTGCCTGTGGGGATCAGTAAAGGTGCCGCTATCCGTTTTCTGGCTGAATATTTAAAGATTCCCATGGAAAATACCATCGCCGTAGGGGATGCGGAAAACGATATTCCCATGATCGAAGCAGCGGGACTAGGTGTTGCCATGAAAAACGCATCTGATGAGATCAAAAAATACGCAGACTATATTACAGAGCTGGACAATAATCAAGGCGGTGTAGGGGAAGTCATCCGTAAATATATATTGCAGTAAAAAGTAAGTGGATATTGTAACCGATTTTAAGTTACAGTACCCACTATTTTTGTTCATGACAATAGAAAGCTGGTTAATCGTACTTTCTATTATTTGTTCCAGCGGATCGTTACTTTAAACAGGTCTCCATCCACATCAATCTTAAAGATACCATTCTGCAGCTCTACAAAGCTTTTGGCAATTGCCAGACCCAGGCCACTGCCCTCCGTATTTCTGGAGGCATCTCCTCTTACAAAACGGTCCGTTAAACGTTCCACATCAAAATCAAGCTCCGCATTGGAAATATTTCTGAAGCATATCTGCACAGCTTCCTGATCATGGGTAATATCGATAAATACTCTGGAATTAGGCATGGAGTATTTTAAAATATTACTGATCAGATTGACAAAGATCCGATATGTCTTCTGTCCGTCCAATCTTATCAGTATCTTTTCCTCCGGCAAGCTCCATCTGAATAAAAGATCTGAATTTACAATCTGATCTTCCATCTCCAATCGCACCTGTTTCATCAGATTTATCAAATCAATATCCATAAAGTCCATGGTAATATTTCCGGATTGTGCTTTGCTGACCTGGAATAGGTCTTCAATCAACACCTTTAATCTCTGTGTTTTTTGCTCCAAAGTTTCTACGTAATTCTTTCGATCTTCTTCTGTCAGCATAGGGTTCTTCAAAAGATCTACATAAGTTATAATAGCTGTCAGCGGTGTCTTTAAATCATGGGAAACATTGGTGATCAGCTCCGTCTTCATCTTCTGGGACTTCGCTTCTTCCTCTATGGCTGTAGAGAAGCCCTGCTGAATCATTTCCAACGACTCACCCATGGGTTCAAATAAACCCAAATCCTCATTTAAAGTAATCTTCAGATCCCCTGCTGCCATTTGATTTGTTGCCTGAAGAATGGAATCATACTGCTTCTTTAACTTATTCACATACTTGCTTAATATCACAAATAAAATAATGGAATAAATCAGTGCCGCTATAATACCCAAAAACCACATGCATGCAAAGATACTGATAAGTACAAAATTAGGAATTACAATTTTCAGTATATTTTTTGTGGGATTGGCTGCAAAATCAATGTTACCCAAATATCTGCACAGTTTTTTAAAGGGTTGTAGCAGCCATTTAAGAATGCGGACGATCAAAAATCGGTTCTTCAGATAATAAACAGGTCTGCACAAAAATTGTCTGATAGCAGAAAAGATAATATATTCCATCCAGAATAAAATTGCCCATCCAATGAAGTTTATTACAAGAGCAGTATTATAGATGGTTCCAAGTTTTAATTCATATCACAAAAGTTCAGGAGTACCATTTGCCTTAATATATTGACCGATTTCATAGGTGTTGGTCATGGCCATGATCTGCATCATTC
>JAZUCP010000303.1:0-2155 GCA_045639165.1 Acetatifactor sp.
TCTGATGACCAACGGGCTGGGTGGCTTCTCTTCCCTCAGTCTGATCGGATCCTGCAGCAGAAATGATCAGGCGGTATTTATGGCTTGTACCCATTCGCCCAATCACAGATACAATATGATCCACAGACTGGAAGAAACCTTCCGTCTGGGAGAAAAGAAGGTGTATCTTTCCAGTCAGGACTTTCAGCTTCATGAAAAACGGGAAAATGGATATCTATATTTAAGCAAATTCTCCTTTGAGGATCATCCGGAATGGACTTACCTGGTGGATGGTGCGGAAGTGACCAGAAAAATCGTCCTGGCACAGGGAAGAAATACCATTGGTATTTCCTACCATATCAGAAACAGAAGTGATAAGGATGTGAGCCTCTGTGTGGCTCCCCATCTGCAGTTTATGCCCAAGGGGGCGAGACTGGGATATCATCCGGAATTTACCTTTGATGCAGAGAAGATATGCTCCAATGGACAGACCATGTATTATCGGACTAACGGACAATGCCAGGAAGTTGAGCAGAGATTTTGTGATACACTGTATTATATTCATGATGTGGAAGATGGTAAGACGTCCCTGGGACGCAGTGTGGTGACTCATGAGATCATATTTAAGGTGGCTAAGGGTATGGAGGATGTGCTGGAGCTGGTGTACAGCATGGAGCCGATTTCTCAGGAAAAAGGTGATTCTGTAGAGCAGATTACTAAGCAGGTAAAGGCCTATCGTCAGGCTTTGAAGGATCAGGCAGGTTATCAGGATGAAGTGGCTGCACAATTGGCTGTCAGTGCGGATCAGTTTATATCCTACCGGGCGTCTACGGATGGAAAGACTATTTTGGCCGGATTTCCATTTTTTGAGGATTGGGGAAGAGATACTATGATTGCCCTTATGGGATGCTGTTTGTCCTCCAGACAGTTTGAGGCTACAGAAAGTATTCTTCGTACCTTTATGGCATACTGCGATAAGGGATTGATGCCCAATTTGTTCCCGGAAGGAGGCAACAAGCCATTATACAATACGGTAGATGCAGCTTTATTGTTCGTGGTAGCGGTGTATGAATATTATGTAAGATCCAAAAATCTTGCATTTGTAAAGGAAGCTTATCCGGTAATGAAGGAGATCGTGACCTGGTATCGTAAGGGTACGGATTTCCACATTTATATGGATAAGGACGGATTAATCTGTGCAGGCGGTGGTTTGGAGCAGGTGACCTGGATGGACGTAAGGGTGGAGAATATACTTCCCACACCCCGTCATGGCAAGCCTGTGGAAATCAATGCCTACTGGTATAATGCTCTTATGATCATGGATTATTTTGCCGGAATATTGGGTGAAGATACCATGCTGGAGGCTTTGGAAGATGCAGATCTGTCAAAGGCATATTCTGAAATTAGTTATGCTCAGTTGGCACAGATCGTTAAGGCAAGCTTTGGTGCACAATTTTGGAACATAAAAGCAGGCTGCTTAAAAGATGTGATCTCCGGTACCTCGGCAGATGAGCAGATCCGTTGTAATCAGATTTGGGCTGTTTCCTTGCCTTTCTCTGTGCTGACTAAGGAACAGGAAAAGGAAGTGGTGGAAACCGTATTTCGTAAATTATATACCCCTCATGGCTTGAGAACATTGGCTCCTGAAGATGTGCAGTTTAGACCATTCTATGGAGGAGCTCAGTTGGATCGAGATCTGGCATATCATCAGGGAACGGTGTGGCCATTCCCCATGGGTGGATATTACCTAGCATATCTGAAGGTAAATCATTATTCAGATGCCGCAAAAGCATATGTAAAAGAACAGCTTGATGTGATGCATGCAGTGCTTCGGGAAGGCTGTGTTGGACAGATTGCAGAGATTTATGACGGAGAGAATCCAATCTCCTCCAAGGGATGCTTTGCACAGGCCTGGAGTGTAGGTGAGATCCTGTGTGTATATGATGCATTGAGATAAAGAAGAAGTCTTGCAGATTTTCGGAAAATGTGTTATGATTCCTTATCGATGAATATACAGTGACGAATGTCCAAAGAGAAGGAATGAAGAGGAAAATGAAAGATAAATTACTTGCGCTTTACAAAAAATACGAAGAAATTGCCAATTATTTGGTAGTGGGTGTGTTGACCACTATTGTATCCTGGGGAGCAGCCTGGGTTGCAACCTGGATTCTGGATC
>JAZUCP010000304.1:0-7245 GCA_045639165.1 Acetatifactor sp.
CCGACTTTCCAATATTTCCTTGGTTCCATCTGCAAAAGCACAGCATACATCCGTACCGATATTCATCTTTCGAATACCTGCCTTAATAGCCGCTTTTACCTGCTCATCCGGAATACCGGAACCACCATGAAGTACCAGCGGCATGCCGCCTGTAGCCTCTCTGATTGCTTTAACTCTTTCGATATCCAGCTTTGGCTCTTTTTTATAATGTCCATGCGCATTGCCGATTAGGACTGCCAGACAACATACGCCCGTCTTTTTTACAAATTCTGCAGCTTCTGTGGGGTCCGTATATTCTTCCATTACATCGTCATTTACGCTACCCACATGACCCAGCTCACCTTCCACACCAATACCGATGGCTGCACAGCTATCCACGATATGCTTTGTCAATGCCACATTTTCTTCAAAAGGATGTGCTGAACCGTCCAGCATGATGCCGGTTGCTCCCCAACGCAGCGCCTTCATAACTTCCATCTCTGAAGGACCATGATCCAGATGAAAACATACCGGAACAGTTGCCTTTCTTGCTGCTGCCACCACTGCCGGCGCCAGATAATATCCCACCTCTTCATTTAAAAGTCTGGGATATACCTGCATTATCACCGGTGCCCGCTGCTCCTCCGCAGCTTTGATGACACCCATTACAGTCTCTGTATTATATACATTAAATGCCGGAATGCAGTAATTCCCTGCTTCTGCCATTCCGATAATTTCCTGAAGTGTTACTAACATTTGATTTCCTCCGTTTTGCCCTGCCCCGCACTTATACCCGGCAGGCAATTCTTTATTCTCCCAAAATCAATTCTTCCAGTGAAATAATCTTCACTTCATCCTGCTTTACTGCCTTCAGGGACGCATACTCAGATACACATGCAGTCACGATTGTGTCTGCCTTCACACCCTTGGCATTGTTGATACGATCTTCAGCCACGCGAAGCATGACATCCGGCATCCATTCCTTCATGAGAAGATTGCCTGCCCACATGGTATCCTTACCATAGCAGAGCATCTCATTGCATACTGCGTAAGCATTGATCACTTCTCTTGCCTCTGCGGTTTCTCCCAGATCTCTCGCCAACTGGAATGGATCCTGGTAAACCACAGCCTTGCCCGTATTTACAGCCGCTAATGCACCAGCCTTAACAAGCTCTGCTGTGTAAGCGGTAAAGGTAACCACCTCTGCTGTTAACTCTACGCCCCATTCCTTGTATTCACGCTTAAATACCTTAGCATCCTGAGGATCAAATGCTACAACCTTGGCAAATCCATTCAATTCCTTTGCACAGGCTATCATCTGCTCTTTGGTTTCACCTGCTGCGCTGATTAGATATTCCAACTGCTGGCCGCTGGCAGGCTCTTTTGCAAGTACACTAAAGCTTACACCTGCTTTTTCCAGCACCTTAATGGCTTTGATAGCCGCTTCCGGCACCTTGTATGTAGCATCCACACCTAAGAATAATAATACATCGGTCTTTTCTTCATGTCTACCCATAGCTTCCGCTAATGCAGCATCCACTTCTGCGATACCATAAGCATTGCCTGTTTCCAGACAGTTATCTACCAAAACATTGATATATTCCGGCAGTACACCTTCCATAGCTGCATCCAGTCTGGCTTCCTTGGTAAACATTACCGGATCCCAGCCGGTTACACATTCTTTTACACATGCTCCACAGCATGCACATTCATAAATATTATCGATCACCTCGCTCAGGGCAATGGCTTCACGATTCACAAGGGAAAGTCCCAATGCTCTGGCTCTGGCTGTATTTCTTTCTAATCCTGTTGCATTTCCGATGGGACAGATGTGATGACACATCCAGCAAAAACGGCAGGATTCCACATGCTTTTTACTCTTTTCTGACATCATAATTCAATCTACCTCCTACGGATTACAGACCCAGTTTAAACGGATTCATGATACCGTTGGGGTCAAGCTGTTTTTTCAGTCCTTCAAATACCTGCATTGCCGGTCCGTACTGCTCCTTCATGAGACGACCCAGCTTAATGCCTACACCATGATGGTCATTTACCACACCGCCATGAGCCAGTGCTGCACGCACACCGGTGGTCCAGATTTCCTGATGTAAACGAAGTGCTTCCACAGGGTCCTGAGGCACATCCTTACCTTCCACAATAAAGCGGTCATATACCATTGCACCCCACTCATACCAGTGAGAGAAATGTGCGATAAATTTCGCCTGAGGGAAATTGCTCTCGATGGCTTCCTTCATTGCCCAGTAGATTTCCTCGATCTTTCCGTAAGGAGCGATGGTATCCATGGTACCGAACATCTGAGGAATATCCATCATATGTCCCGGATAGAAGAAGGTGATCTTTTCATTCCACCACTTCTCACCATATTCACTGCCAAGATCCTCTGCACCGTATTTTGCAAAGGTTTCTAACAGGATCTTCTCTTCCACATCCACCATTTCCTTGCATCCTTCGATGGCAATATTCATGAACGCACCCGGTTTTTCCACACCAACAATCTTTTTGATCAGGGATGCGGTCTCTGCCGGATCATACAGACGCATTACGGAAGGCTTAAACTTCTGCAGTAATTCTCTGGACGCCTTAAATGCTCCGCTCATATCCTGGAACAGGAAACCTCTGAAACATCTTTCTTCCGGCTGATCAAAAATACGGATCTGCGCCTTGGTAATTACACCCAAAGTACCCTCAGAACCAATAAAGATCTGATTCAAGTCAGGACCTGCCGCATGCTTTGGTGCCGGAGAGGTATAAATAATATCACCGTTAGGAGGCACCACTTCCATCTGAAGCACCATATCATCGATTTTACCATACTTAGTGGAAACCACACCGATTCCGCGATGGGCCAGGAAACCACCAACAGTGGAGCAGGTCAGGGAAGAAGGATAATGCATGGTTGCCTTACCCACTTCATTTGCAGCCCATTCAATATGCTTATAAATCGCACCGGTACCACATTCTATGTACATACCCTCTGTATTCACTTCGTAAATCTTGTTCATACGCTTGGTATCCAGCACGATACCGCCGCATACGGGAATTGCGCCACCCTGAGTACCGCCGCCTGCACCCCATGTGGTAACAGGGATCTTGTAATAATTTGCAATCTTTAAAACTTTAGACGTCTCTTGAGCATCCTTGGGGGCTACCACGAAGTCTGCTTCCGGCATTCTGCGTCCACGATCTGCCCACATACGGGACAGCCAATAATAATCTACACTATGTGTTAATTTGTCAATCTGTTTCACAGAACAGTTTTCTTTTCCCACTGCATCTTCCAACTCAGTCAGGATCATGGAAAATAAAAATTCATTCATTTGCATTCTCGTCTCCTCTTCATAATCATACGTCGTTGCTTTTACCGTATAAACTCAGTATACCTTTCAGGAACTTTTTTACAAGCTTACCCCGAAAAATATTTCCTTTATTTTTTTATCCTTTTTCATTTTTATTTTATATATGGAAATTATTTTCATTTTGTGTTATCATATTACGTGTAAATTTACAAATATCAGCCATTATCAAGCAAAGGAAATCATACATGAAATCCATTATTTTACAGATTCGCTCAACATATGACCAAATGGGAAGGGGAGAACGCAAAATTGCGGACCTTATTTCCTCCGATCCCCACTCTATTCTCCCCCTTACCATCACTCAGTTTTCTGAAAAAGTTGGCTGCGGAACCGCAACATTAGTGCGTTTTTCCAAACGCCTTGGCTTTGCCGGATATCAGGAATTAAAAATAGCCATCGCCCGGGAGATCTCCACTCTCTCAAATGAAAAAGATCAGATCTCACCGGACGATTCCTGCTACTATATGTTTACCAAGAGGCTGCGGGATATCCAGATTGCCCTGCAAAAAACTCGATTCGCTTTAACACCTGCTGCAATGGATGCAGCAGCCCAAAAAATCATGAATGCCAAACGTATTGTAATCTTTGGCTTGGGAAACTCCGCCGCCGTTGCTCACGATGCACAACATAAATTTTTACGCGTTGGGTTAAATGCCACTGCCTGCTCAGACAATCATTTGCAGTCCATCATTGCCTCCCACTTAGACTCCGACTGTGTTGCCATCGGCATTTCACACTCCGGCCACTCTGTTGATATTGTGCAAGCATTAAATCTGTCCCGCATAAACGGTGCCACAACCATCTGTGTGACCAATCATGATACTTCTCCCATTACGGAAGTATCCGATATCTGCCTCTTCACAGAGTCGGAGGAAACACAGCACTCTATTCTGGCTATGAGCTCCCGAATCGCACAATTAACCATTTTTGATGCCATCTATACCTATATTGTTGCCAACACTCATTCAGATACCCTGAAGGCTATCCTGAAAACAGAAACTGCACTGCGGGAGAAGAAATTATAAAGTATTTATTTTTTTATATTTTCATCCATCTTAAGATTAGGGAAATACTTGCAGAATTCCTTCAATTCTGCGGTGTAATCTCCTTCAATCTCCACAAAATGATGGATATAGGGACCATCCAACAGTCGATCTTCCCATGCCTGCAGATCCCCAAACTCTCCCCACAAATAGGTTCCATGGGTCTGGGGGCCTTCTGTGGTGTGACAGGTACCGGCCAACATCATGTAATCACCATTTTCCTGATCCATACGTGCAACCGTATAAGTACCATCCTTCACTCTAAACCACTCTCTCTGGTTAACCAGACGTGCCTGAGAATCCGGTGCTTTTACGGATAATGGGAATGGTCCACAGTGCCATAAAAGCTCTGCATTTTTGTTCTCCGGGTGACGTACCGTAAATTCACCAAGGAACGGCTTGCCCTTACCGAAAGAGGCGGAGGACAAAAGTGTCATGGTAAGGGCGCAGTGCATATCACTCTCGCAACTAATAATGTATCCCAAATCATTCAAAATACCGTACACTGCACATGGTGCCAAACCGTCAAACATGGTAGGCGTTGCCGTCCAGCATTCCGCACTGATCACATCCAGCTTGAACTCCTCAAATAAGCCCATATATGTAACCACCAGACAGGCCATTCTCTCCAAATATTGAGGAGTCAGATCATCCATCTGATAATTATCCTTAAATACCTGCACAAATTTTGCGATTTCTTCCGGCTTTTCTTCTTTTGTCTTGTAGAATCGATCCTGCACCGTTGCCATATTGATAGGAACAATCTTCAGGCCAAACTTCTGCATCAGTTCCCCTTCATTCCAGATCACAGAGAAAAAGGGTGCCGGACGGGTTCCGATCTGGCCCACGCGCAAGCCGGTAAAATTCTTCACCATGCATGCCACTCTGGCAAATTTCTCAAAACCGTTCTTAAACTCCTCTGATTCCACTCTGCAGCAGGGTATATGGGAAAACGGAATTCCAAAACGCTGCATCTGTCTGGAAACACCGAATAATCCACACTGGGAATCCGTAGGACGCATACCATCCACATAATACTCGTCATCCAGGGGAGCCCACAAGCACACCGGCTTGCCAAGAGCCTTGGCCATATCTGCAGCCGCCTCTTCATTTCCGAAATTACAATTGATTACAAGCACCGCATCCACTTTTGCTGCTGTAAAACGCTCTACTACCGCAGCCGCAGAATCATCATCAAACATCAGATCATTACATCCGATTCCCTTGATATCTACAAATTCCACATATTCGCTTGCAAAATTTTTCTCAATATACTCTACAAATCTGTGTCCTCTTTCCTCCGCAGAAACCCATGTCAAAAATGTTTTTGCCGGGCGATTTGTAGTATTACGCCGCATGGGAACAAGCCCAATTTTAATCTTGTACTTTAACATAATTTTTCCTTTCTAATCCTAGATTTTTAGTGACTTCTTATAATTCGAGTATATAAAAAAGATGCTTATCCTTGAATGTACTTTCCAACAATAAACATGGACAAAATTACTGTTATATGATATATGTAAATTAAATTCATAAATAAGCGAGAGATTCATAAAAAGGTGGTGGAGTCATAATGAGAATTCACAACGGAAATTTATTAGATATTTCCAATATAGAAAGCAATTCCTACTTACAGATTAATAGCTGCGGTATTCAGATTCAGTCCGGTCAAGGAAAACTTACCTTTCGTAAAGCGGGCCGGTGCGACTATCATATTGCATATATTACGGAAGGCGCCTGTGAAATAGAATATGATGGTGAAATGACTCTGCTAAAGCATGGATTTGTTTTATATCCGCCCCATATGCCTCAGCGTTACATTGAGCACAAGAATACCCGCAAGCTTTGGATTCATTTTAACGGATACCATGTGGAAGAGATTTTAAAAGAATGCAAACTCAGTTATGGTGTTCATCACTTATCCCCTTCCCCGGTCTGCGAGAAGCTTTTCGTGCAACTTACGGCAGAGCACAATCAAAAAACCGAACTTTCCAACGAAAAAAGCTTATTGTTAGCATTTCTCAATACCCTGGGAAAAGCAACAAACAACATCAGTACTACCCATGAAAAAATTGAGGAGGCAATCTCCTTTATTACCACCCATTACAATACGGAAATCAGTATCAAAGAGCTTGCGGCCTCCTGCAATTTAAGCCAAAGCCGCTTTATGTATCTGTTCAAAGAAAAAGTAGGCCAGTCTCCCCACGCCTATCAGCAAATGCTCCGCATGAACAACTGCATGACCTTACTGGTATCAACACAGTTAAATATTACGGATATCTGCATGCTGTCAGGATATATTGACCCACTTTATTTTAGTAGAATATTCAAAAAATACGTTGGTATGTCACCCAGGCAGTATCGGGAAAGTGTGTTGGGGTAGTAGGCTATACCACAAAATGGTAATTTCCCTTTATTTTTCATGGAGAACCACCATATTTGTGCATTATTCAATATTTTAGACAAAAAAGACTGTATCCGAACTTCAATGTTCAAATACAGTCTTTCTTACTGAGCCACCGGGGACTCGAACCCCGGACAACTTGATTAAAAGTCAAGTGCTCTACCGCCTGAGCTAGTGGCCCATTTTCGACTTTTAGGCATTTTAAATGCCCAGAACCGGAATCGAACCAGTGACACGAGGATTTTCAGTCCTCTGCTCTACCTACTGAGCTATCTGGGCATGTGCGACTTAAAGTCGTAGTAGCGGGGATAGGATTTGAACCTATGACCTTCGGGTTATGAGCCCGACGAGCTTCCAGACTGCTCCACCCCGCGATATTAAGTTATATGCTTTAGTGCAAATGGATGGAGGTGGATTCGAACCACCGAAGCAATTTGCA
>JAZUCP010000305.1:0-7383 GCA_045639165.1 Acetatifactor sp.
CAACAGCCACCAATGATGCGAAGAATGCACCTAACAAGGATACCTGCGTGTCGTAAAGCAAATCTCCAATCAGGATCACTACGATATTCACAATCGCTCCTGCCACCGCCGCAATACTCCAAGAATGGTCAATAGCCATCCGTCTGATAAAATAAACTACGGCAATGGTAATGGCGAAAGCTACGATCATTACGACCATTTCCCGGTTCTTCAGCAGACTATCCAGCAATAGTCTGATCTTGGCCATTTCCTCGCCGGTACCCATACCATTTATCACTGCTGCATTATCCGCAACTACTCCGATCAGGGAATATGAGATCAGACCACATCCCACTGAGATTGCTGCCATGGGGGATGCCAAAAGGCCCACCGCAAGAGGAATCACATAGGACAGCTTCATGGCACTGAGCACTGCCGTCAGCACGATAAGCACGGAATGCTTTCCATCAAATCTGGCAAACAGTAATAATAAAATCAGATAAACACATCCGCCTACCAGTGCCGTTTCCAGAGATAATGTATACATATGCAGCAAGCTGAATAAGGATGCCACAAATGCAATGCAGCCCAAGGGCATAAATGAACAGAACAGTGATGCGATCAGTACAATACTCACCTTATCAATCCTTGCCATATATCCCAGTGCACCATTCACACAGCAGATTGCCAGATATGCCAGCATAAATTTCAGTGCCGGCAAAATCATAAATTCGTACTGTCTGTAATAATATTTTACTTTTTCTCTAAATTCCAACAAACCTCTCATATTTCCTACCTTTCATCATCAGGCATTTAATTTCTTTAAATGGTTCATGAATTCCCTTTGACTTTTTCGTGCTTTCCGATACCGATAGGAATATACAATATAGGTAAACACACAACTGACAATCACCAGCAAACCATAATATATTATGATCTGTCTAATGAATCCAACCAAATCCATCTGATATAGATTCTCAGTCAGCTCCTCAAAATGATACAGCAAGTACAATCCCGCCATAAGTGCATAGGATATGGTGGAAAATATCAGTGTCTTCAACATCTGCATGATCAGATAATCCCCTCTGAAATACTTCCTGATCTGAATATTCTTTTTTCCCTTATGCTGCTCATAAGCGGCCAGCTTGGTCATTAAAATAACACGTTCTTCGTTCAGCATTCCTTGATCTCTCCGGTTTCTACTGCGATATATTAATTTCCTTCTCCAATGGCAAGTACCACAAAATACACCTTCTTGACCCCCGCTTCCAGAAATACCTTGGCAACGGCATCCATGGTACTGCCCGTAGTGTATATATCGTCCACTATAATAATCGTATTTAATTTTACACCATTTCCCTCAAGAATAAAAGCATTTTTCAAATTATTTAATCTTTCCTTAGGATTTAGCGTCTTTAATGCCCTGGTATTGCGGATTCTGCGTACCAAATCCGCCCTTACAGGCATATTTAATTCTTTTCCCAGGCATTCTGCCAGCACTTGTGCCTGATTATAGCCCCTCCTTCGCATCTTGGGTCCATAGACCGGCACCGGCACCAGGGCATCCGCTCCTATTCTGCGAATATAGTCTCCCAGGTAAAGTGCCATCTGCCTTCCGAACACTTCTCCGTAGCTTTTCTTCCCTTTATATTTGAATCGGTAAATCCCTTTTGCAACGGATCCATACTCATACAATGCCCGTCCCTGCACATAAAAATGCGTGTTTTTTTCACAATCTCTGCAATATTCTTTTTCCTCATCCATCAGGGGCTTGGAGCATTTCATGCAGCGGGGCTCCCTGATATATTTTATCTTTTTTTGACATTCTGCGCAGATCCCCCGCTCCCTCCATCTCTGCACACTGTCACAAACAGGACATCGTGGTGGAAAAAGCAGGTCACACAGTATCTTCCATATTTTTTTGATATCTATACCTCCATCAGCTCCCGGATCTCTTTGATGCGATCCGCCAAAGATGTATATCTCTTATTTTCACTTTCGTTTGCAATCATTTCCCTCACCACATCACTGCTGCCTAAAATGGTCACACAGGACTTGGCTCTGGTGATCCCGGTATATAACAGATTACGGTTAAAAAGCATTCTTGGGCCTCCCATCAGAGGCATAATAACTGCCGGATACTCACTTCCCTGGGATTTATGAATGGTAATGGCATAGGCATGCTCCAGCTCATCCAAAAGAGAAAAAGGATAAGTGACTCTTCTTCCTTCATCATACTCCACCACCACTTCATTGGACGCATCCCGGATCTCCTTTACAATCCCCATATCTCCGTTAAAAATACCCAGACCTTTATCTATGGGAATTCCGTATTTACTCACCACTTCCCATTCCAACTGATAATTATTCCTGATCTGCATCACCTTATCGCCTTCACGGAAGATGGTTTCTCCCTGCTGACACTCTGTTTTTCCCGGATCCGGCGGATTTAAATACCGCTGCAGAATACCATTCAGGACCTCCACACCCAGATTGCCTTTTCGCATAGGAGTCAATACCTGTATATCATAAGCAGTAGCATTCACATATTTCGGCAACTTCTCCCGGATCAGCTGTATCATATGTTTATAGATCACATTCACTTCATTTCGTTCCAGCAAAAAGAAGTCCCTACTCTTGTTATCCAGTGCAATCTGCTCCCCCTTATTGATGTGATGGGCGTTTACTACAATATCACTTCCCCCTGCCTGGCGGAAGATCTTCTGGAGTACCACCATGGGAAATGCGCCACTATTCATAATATCTCTCAGTACCTGTCCCGGTCCCACACTGGGGAGCTGATTCACGTCGCCCACCAGAATCAGTCGGGTTCCCGGTACAACAGCCTTTAAAAGAGACTGAAATAGGGGCAGATCCACCATTGACATCTCATCGATAATGATCACATCTGCTTCCAGAGGATTTTCTTCGTTTCGCTCAAAACGGGCATTTCTTCTCTCATCATCGGCCAGGGCTCCATTTAACTCCAGCATCCGGTGGATGGTTCTGGCCTCATAGCCGGTGGCTTCCGTCATTCGTTTGGCCGCTCTTCCCGTCGGTGCCGCCAGAAAAATATCGCAACCCTCCTGCTCAAAATACCGAATCATGGTATTAATGGTTGTGGTTTTCCCGGTGCCGGGTCCCCCCGACAAAATGAACAGGCCATTTTGAATAGCCTCCCAAACTGCTTTATACTGTAATTCATCCTGCTCCATGCAGCTTTCTCTGGCGATTTTTTCCAAAGCACTGCGGACCTTGTCCTCTTTTTCCCGCATGGGAATATTCAGTTCATGGAGCATCCTTGCACATCCCAGTTCTGCATAATAGTAGGTCGCAGCATAAACCAGATCTTTTTTTACAATCAGCTTCCGATCCAATACCATATTATCCACCTGAGGGTGAATATACTCCGGCGCGATCTCCAAAAGCTGGGCCGCTCTTTCCAGCAAAATCTGCAGGGGCAGGTAACAATGTCCCTCATTCACTGCTTGCAAAAGGGTATATAATAAGCCACTGCGAATACGATAATCCGAATCCGTATGAATCCCAATCTTCGCAGCAATACTGTCTGCAATCTTAAAGCCCACCCCACGGATATCTTCCGCCAGCTTGTAGGGATTCTCCTTCATAACATTGTATAACTGATGACCATATGTATCATAGATCTTGATGGCCAGTACATTGGATATGCCAAACTGCTGCAAATACACCAGAGCATCCCGCAGCTCCTTCTTTTCCTCCATCTGCTCAGCAATCTCCCTGGCCTTTCTGTCACTGATTCCTTTGATCTCCGAAAGGCGCTCCGGCTCTTCTTCCATAATACGGAAGGTATCCTCACCAAATCGCTTTACGATCCGCTTTGCCAGTGCCGGCCCAACGCCCTTAATGGCACCACTTCCCAGATATCTTTCCATGCTAACCTTATCCTTCGGTGCAACGGTCTGATAATGTTCTATTTTAAATTGTCTTCCATAAGTGGGATGCTCAATATATTCCCCTTCAGCTTCCAGATTCTCCCCCTCTGTCAGGCCCTTACACATCCCAACACAGGTAAGCTCCTCCTCGTCACAGATGAGATTTATGACCATATATCCATTATCCGGATTCTGAAATATAATGCGTTCCACATATCCTGCAATTTTTTCCATACACTTCTCCGTCAAAGTCGGCCCATGCCAGGCCAAATATGCTCCGATTTCACCGGACACATATACATAAAGGGCCGCCTGATCAGCAGCCCTCTCCTTTTTTATTAGTCCTCACGATATCCTGCAAGGAACTCCACATACTTTCCGGTACCTACTGCCACTGCTGTCATGGGATCTTCTGCGGTCATTGTATTAATGCCGGTTCTAGAATAAATCAACTCCTCCAATCCGCGCAGAAGACTTCCGCCTCCTGTAAGCACAATTCCTCTGTCCGCAATATCTGCAGCCAGTTCCGGCGGCGTCTTTTCTAATACAGAATGGATGGTTTCCACGATCTGTGCAGTTGTTTCCTTCAATGCCTCTTCGATTTCTTCTGAAGATACTGTAACCGTCTTAGGAAGACCAGTAACCAGATTACGTCCTCTAACATCCATGTAATCCGCTTCCGGTCTGGGATAGCAGGATCCAATCTTGATCTTCATATCCTCCGCGGTTCTTTCACCGATCAACAGATTGTGCTTTTTACGCATATATCTTACGATAGCTTCATCGAAATCATCTCCCGCAATCTTAATGGATGCACTGACAACAGTACCTCCCAGGGAAATCACTGCAATATCAGAGGTACCACCACCGATATCAACGATCATATTACCACAAGGTTTGGAAATATCAATACCTGCACCAATTGCTGCTGCAATGGGTTCTTCGATAATGGATACTTCTCTTGCACCTGCCTGATAGGTTGCATCCTCTACTGCCTTCTTTTCAACTTCTGTAACACCACTGGGCACACATACTGCGATACGTGGCTTACGAAACATTCTCTTACCCAGAGCCTTCTGGATAAAATACTTCATCATCTTCTCCGTGACGGTATAATCAGAGATAACGCCCTGACGCAAAGGTCTGACTGCCACGATATTGCCGGGGGTTCTTCCCAGCATCAATCTTGCATCCTCTCCGATCGCTTTGATCTTATTTGTATCTCTGTCAAAAGCCACTACGGATGGCTCCTTTAAAACTACACCTTTTCCTCTTATATAAACCAGAATGCTGGCTGTTCCCAAATCAATTCCGATATCTGTACACTGCATACTTTCTGCCCCTTTCTGACGAACTTACACCTATTATAGTTTATCGTCAGCTTTGCGAAAAATCAAGTGTTTCCCACAGGTTTCGCAAAATTTTAATCTTTTTTAAGGATTTACGCTTTTTCCAGCATTTTCCGAATGTATTTTCCGGTATAAGAAACCGGATTCTGCGCCACATCTTCGGGTGTTCCCTTTGCGATCACAGTGCCGCCCTTATCTCCACCCTCGGGACCGATATCGATAATATAATCTGCGGTCTTGATCACATCCAGATTGTGTTCGATGACCACCACCGTATTGCCGCCATCAGCCAGACGATGCAGGATATCCGTCAGCTTGTGCACATCTGCAAAATGCAGACCCGTTGTGGGTTCGTCCAGGATGTAAATGGTTCTGCCCGTACTTCTTCTGGATAATTCTGTAGCCAGCTTGATTCGCTGTGCCTCACCGCCGGAAAGGGTGGTGGATGGCTGCCCAAGCTTAATATAGGAAAGTCCTACATCATTCAGGGTTTCTATCTTCCTCCGGATAGAAGGCATGTGATCAAAAAATGGCAATGCCTCCTCCACAGTCATGTCCAGAACATCATAAATACTCTTACCCTTATACTTTACTTCTAAGGTTTCCCGATTGTAACGCTTTCCGCCGCAAACCTCACAGGGAACATATACATCCGGCAGGAAATGCATCTCAATCTTAATAATACCATCTCCGGCACAAGCCTCACATCTTCCGCCCTTTACATTGAAGCTGAACCTTCCCTTGCTATAGCCCCTGGTTTTTGCATCCGTTGTTGATGCAAAGAGATCTCTTATCATATCGAACACACCGGTATAGGTTGCGGGATTGGATCTGGGACTTCTTCCGATGGGAGACTGGTCAATATCAATGACCTTATCCAATTGCTCCAGTCCTTCCACAGCTTTATGCTTGCCGGGAATCACTCTGGCACGATTCAGATCCCTTGCAAGACGCTTATAAAGGATTTCATTTACCAGGGAGCTTTTTCCCGAACCTGACACTCCTGTCACACAAGTCAGGACGCCCAGTGGAATCTCCACATCAATATTTTTCAGATTATTTTCTGCAGCTCCCACCACCTTGATGGCTCCCACAGGAACTCGTCTCTTCTCCGGCACCGGAATCCGGATCTCACCGCTTAAATATTTGCCGGTGATGGATTCCTCCACGCTCATGATCTCTTCCGCGGTGCCCACTGCCACCACTTTTCCACCATGGGAGCCGGCTCCCGGACCGATATCCACAATATAGTCCGCTGCCAGCATGGTATCCTCATCATGTTCCACCACGATCAAGGTATTCCCCAAATCCCGAAGCCGCTTCAATGTAGCCAGCAGCTTATCATTATCCCTTTGATGCAGGCCGATACTGGGCTCATCCAGAATATAACACACACCCACCAGCCCGGAGCCGATCTGAGTAGCCAGACGAATTCGCTGTGCTTCTCCGCCGGAAAGAGATGCGGTGCCTCTTGCCAGGGACAAATAATCCAGACCCACTGACACCAAAAAGCCTACTCTGGCCTTAATCTCCTTCAACACCTGCTTTCCGATCAATTCCTGCTGCTTGGTCAGCTTTAATTCCTCCAGAAATGCCTGCAGATCCCCGATGGACATGGATGTTATCTCGTGTATGTTCTTGTCGCAAATGGTTACTGCCAATGCTTCCCTTTTTAGACGCATTCCTTTACAAAGGGAGCAGGGGGTAATCCGCATAAAGCTTTCGTATTCTGCCTTTGCACTTTCCGAAAAAGTCTCCCGGTAGCGACGCTCAACACTTCGAAGCAGGCCATCAAAGGTAATGGGATATACCCCTTTTCCTCTCTGCCCTTCATAATAAACGTCTACGGATTCTGTGGTTCCATATAATAAAATATTACGGATCTCCTCCGGATATTCTTCAAAGGGTGTATCTAGATCAAAATGATATTTCTCACATAAGGCCTGCAAAATGGCATTGGTAAAGCTGCCTTTTTCAGAACAGGACTGCCAGCCATTTACCACGATGGCCTTTTCATTGATACTTAAACGCATATCCGGAATCATCAGATTTACATCAAATTCCATTTTATATCCCAGACCCACACAATCCGGGCAGGCTCCAAAGGGATTGTTAAAGGAAAAGCTTCTGGGCTCCACTTC
>JAZUCP010000306.1:0-8311 GCA_045639165.1 Acetatifactor sp.
ATATCAAATCTATGGCAGAGTAGCCAAGTCCGGCAGGGATAAACGCTGAAGGCATCTAAGCGTGAAGCCCCCCTCAAGATGAGATATCCCAATTAGTAAGACCCCTTGAAGACGACGAGGTAGATAGGAATGAGGTGTAAGCACAGTAATGTGTTCAGCTGACATTTACTAATCGGTCGAGGGCTTAACCAATGGTTGCAAAGCGAACAAAGTTCGCTTGGGAGAATGCAGGCATTCTCCAGAAAGTTTAGGATAGGAAGATGACTTGTAAAGAGATTGATTCAGTGTTCGGTTTTGAGTGTACAATAAATCAATATATAGTTAACTACGAAGAGCAGAAGTTTTTCTGTTCTTTTTTTCTTGTATAAAATTTGTATTATATTTTTTCTAAATGTGATATTATATAAATAAGTTTATTTTTATGTTAGGAAATGGGGCAGTTGGAGGAGTGTGTGGGATAAGCGGTTGAACGTTTTATCTATTTTGAGTCCAGGAGGGAAAAGTGAAAAACTTATGAAATTTAAAGAACAAGAAATTTTGCATAACCAGCCAAGACTTTCCCGAGATTTTTTCGCCCGAGATGGATTGATCGTGGCAAAGGAGTTGTTGGGTAAGATTTTGGTGCATGAAACTAGGGAAGGAACCGTGCGAGGGATCATTACCGAAGTGGAGAGTTATATGGGGGTGGAGGACAAGGGCTCCCATACTTATGGCGGCAGGCGTACCCAGAGGACGGAGCCTATGTTCCATAAAGGGGGTACCTCCTATGTTTATTTCACGTATGGGATGTATCACTGCATGAATATCACTACCGGTTGGGAAGAGGTACCTCAGGCGGTGCTGATAAGGGGAGTGATCCCGGCAGATGAAGTGTCTGAGCAGCGAATGATAAAGCTACGCACGGATGCAGTACGTGAACTGACGGAGAAGAGAGAAAAAGCCATCCGCAAACATCTTGCGGACGGCCCCGGTAAGCTTTGTATTGCCATGGAGGTTACCAAGGCAGATAATGATATAGATATGGTGGAAAGTTCCACTTTTTATGTGACGGAAGGGATTGCTGTCAATCCGGAAGATATCAAGGCAGGCAAACGCATCGGCATTGATTATGCAGAGGAAGCGGCTGATTTCCTGTGGCGGTTTTATCTGTAGTATGGAGATTACAGTGTACAACGAAGAAGGTAGATGTTGACGCAAGTGGAAATAATTGATATAATATTCTCGGAAACAAAGAAACAAAGAAAGCTGAATATTTTAAATGAATTGTCATATAATACGGAGGATAGCAAAATGCAGACCACAGTTATGAAAGGCAGATCTTTTATGGAAACAAAAAAAGTCAGCATCTCTTCAAAGAGACAGATAACAATTCCACAAAAGTTTTTTACGATGCTGGGATTTGGAACAGAGGCAGAGTGCGTTGTTCGAGGAAATGAATTGGTGATTAGACCTGTAAAAATTAGTGCGGGCGGAGAATTTGCAGAACAAATTCTGGAAGAATTAATTACACAGGGATACAGTGGAAATGAATTATTAAATAAATTCAAAGAAAAGCAAAAGCAAGTCCGTCCTGCCATAGAATTGATGCTTGCAGAAGCAGAAAAAGTCGCAGCGTCCGAAGCTGAATATGTTTCATATGATGACATTTTTGGATAGGGGGAAGTAAATGACTGAAGTACGTTTTCTGCCCCCGGCAGCAAAATTTTTTAAGAAACTGAAAGATAAGAAATTAAAATCATTATATCAAGAAGCCATCGATGCGATACGGAAGGATCACACTATTGGAAACGAAAAGGCTGGAGATTTGAGTGGTATTTATGGGTATGATATTTATTACAATAAAACCAATTATGAGTTGGCGTATACTGTAGAGTATCAGGATGGTAAAATTATCGTTGTTATTATGGCCGGTACCAGAGAAAATTTTTATGAAGAACTTAAGCGATATATGAAATAAACATGAGTGCCTCAAAAGACTCAATATCTTTTGAGGCACTTGTTCTTAAAACAATCTCTTCACCAGCTCCAGATAGATCTCCTGATTATTCTTCTGCCAGTTGTCACAGATGGTGGAGGCAACTTCTTTTGTGGGGACGGAGAGTTTGATTTCCACCAGGTTGTTACCTCTGTCCTTGGCAATCAGGTGAGCCTCATATTCGCCGGAAGTGGATTTGTAATAATCCCCCAGGACGGAGACTTCTTCTTGTAAATCATATTCATTTTCGTGGAGATATTCATTAATCTCCGTTTTGATTGTATCATTGATACGGTTTTGAAAGTAGGATAAGGTTTCCCGTCCTTCATCAGTCAGGTGCAGATGGGTACGATTGCCGGCAGTACGTGCCAGGATCAGATTGGCCTCTGTAAGCTCACTGATGACCTGCTGCAGGGTCAGAAAATTGGTATATTCCTTCTCCAGGATATAATTACTGATCTGGGCAGTGGTGAGGGGGAATTTTACCCGGTCCATCATATAAAGGACGATAAGTTTATAGAGTGTCAATGGGTCTTGAAGCATTAAATAATCTCCCTTGATAAGTGTTTCGTTCTTTCATTTTTTTGTGCAATGTATTTAGCACATCTCTTTTATTGGTGCTCCACAAAGGAGCGATCAAAATATTTTTTGGTCCGTCACCGGTTACCCGATGAACCACGATTTTTGGAGAAAGCAGCTCCAGGCAGCGGATCAGGATATTCAGATATTCCTCTTTTTCATAGGTTTTAAAGAATCCCTTTTCATAATCAATTGCAAGATCGGTTCCTTTCAGTACGTGAAGCAGCTGGAGTTTGATGCCAAAAATGTTCCGTTCGTTCAAATATTGAATGGTCTCATAAATATGCTCCGGTGTTTCACCCGGAAGTCCCAGGATCACATGTACAATGACGGGAATGTTTACGCGGCTTAAATGGTCCAGAGCCTCTTCAAAGCAGGGAAGCCGGTAGCCTCTGCGGATATATTTGGCGGTGGCATCATGGATGGTCTGTAAACCTAATTCTACCCAGATAAATTTATCCGGATAAGCCCCTTTTAATTCATCCAACAGAGCAAGAATTTCTTTCCCCAGGCAATCCGGGCGTGTGGCGATGGAGATGCCACAGATGGAGGGCTCCTTTAGTGCATCGGAGAAAATCTTTCTCAGATAGGGAAGGGGACCGTAGGTGTTGGTGTAAGCCTGAAAATAGGCGATGTAGTGCTCTCCGATATTCTTCTGGCCGAATTTACGCTTGCCCTCCTGAATCTGTCCGGGGATAGCTGTGCCTGAAGCCGCAAAGTCACCACTTCCTCCCACACTGCAGAAAATGCATCCTCGGTGTCCGAGAGTACCGTCCCGGTTGGGACAGGTCAGGCCCGCATCCAGAGCAATTTTATAACATTTATGTCCGAAGACATTTTTGCAATAAGCGTCCAACGAGTAGTAGGGCTTTCCCAACCAGCTCGCATCTGTCATAGAGTTATCCTCCTTTTTGAAAGGCTTTTATAAACATATTCCTTATTTTAATGTCAGTGCGATTAATTTTCAAGCTTTTCTGAAAATTAATGCTTTCTATTTTAGAGAAAATATATTATAATCGGTTTAGATTGATTCACATCTCAATCGTATCAGATTTCATGTCTTAGATTACCCGAAAAGATTGTAATGAAAATAGATGAAAATCACCTAAACAGTATAGGAGAAAAGTGTATGAGAGAAAAATATGAATCGCTTGCGTTAACTCAGTTAAAGGAGTTGGCAAAGATCCGCGAAATCAAAGGAGCGTCCACAATGAAAAAGGCGGAATTGGTGGAAGCCATGCTGTTGGCGGATGAAAAGGACAAAGAAAAGCAGCAGGAGAATTCTGTGGAAAAAAAGACAGAAGAAAAAAAGGTGGAAGAGAAAAACGTGGAAGAAAAGAAAGTGGAAGAAAAGAAGCCGGAAGAGAAAAAGCAGGAGGAGATGTTTTATCCTCAGGAATTGGATAGTGGTCAGGAGGCAGCAGGTATTCTGGAAGTAATGCCTGACGGTTATGGCTTTATCCGTTGCGAAAACTATATGCCTGGTGAAAATGATGTTTATGTGGCACCCAGCCAGATCCGCAGATTTGGATTAAAAACAGGAGATATTATCTGCGGTAATAAGAGAATCAAATCGCAGCAGGAAAAATTCAGTGCTTTATTGTTTTTAAAATCGGTAAATGGGTATCATCCCGAGGTGGCTGCAAAGAGACGTGCGTTCGAGGATATGACACCGATTTTCCCGGACAAGCGTATCCGAATGGAAACACCGGGCTGCAGTGTTGCCATGAGAGTTATGGATCTGATCAGTCCTGTGGGAAAAGGACAGCGTGGTATGATCGTATCTCCGCCAAAAGCAGGTAAGACCACCCTTTTGAAGGAAGTTGCAAAGTCCATTCTGAAGAGTAATCCTCAGATGAATATGCTGATTTTGTTGATCGATGAACGTCCCGAAGAAGTAACGGATATTAAAGAAGCGATTGTGGGAGAAAATGTAGAAGTGATCTACTCTACATTTGATGAATTGCCGGAGCATCATAAACGTGTATCAGAGATGGTAATCGAGAGAGCAAAGCGTCTGGTGGAACATAAAAAGGATGTTGTTATTTTATTGGATAGTATTACTCGTCTGACCCGTGCGTACAATCAGGTAGTTCCCCCCAGCGGAAGAACCCTTTCCGGTGGTTTGGACCCGGCTGCGTTGCATATGCCTAAGAGATTCTTCGGCGCGGCAAGAAATATGCGTGAAGGCGGTAGTCTTACCATTCTGGCAACTGCACTGGTGGATACCGGAAGTAAGATGGATGATGTGGTTTACGAAGAATTCAAGGGTACCGGTAACATGGAAATGATCCTGGACCGTAAGTTGTCTGAGAAGAGAATCTTCCCGGCCATTGACATTCAGAAGTCCGGCACCAGAAGAGAAGACCTGCTCTTAAACTCTGAAGAGCTTGAGGCAGTGAATATTATGCGAAAGGCTTTAAACGGTTTGAAGCCGGATGAAGCTACGGATAAGATTCTGGATATGTTCTCCAGAACACGCAATAATTTTGAGTTCGTAAATATGGTAAAAAAGAACAAATTTATTTAAAAAAATACTTGCAACATAGTATGATGCGTGTTATAATATGTTCGCTGTCTGTGGTGGCATAGGCAGTGCGGATGAGAACAAAATTATAATGTAGTTAACTATATAGAGAGGTGAAAATCATGAGAGAAGGAATCCATCCTAATTACTATCAGGCAACAGTAACATGTAACTGTGGTAACACATTTGTAACTGGTTCTACCAAGAAAGAAATTCACGTAGAAGTTTGCTCTAAGTGTCATTCATTCTACACCGGTCAGCAGAAAACCGCTAGAACTGATGGACGTATTGATAAGTTCAATAGAAAATACGGTGTTACAAGCAAATAAGAAGTTCGAAAAGGTTGAGGTATTTTATCTCAACCTTTCTTTCTCTTAAGAATTTTAGGGAGAAAAGAAAATGGCAAATAATAGAAATACATGCTATTCCGGTATCGGCGGTCAGGCTGTGCTGGAAGGGATTATGATGAAAAATCAGGATAATTATGCAATTGCAGTGCGTAAGCCGGACGGAGAGATCGAGGTAAAGACGGATACTCACACCGGAGTGCTGCAGGGTAAGAAGTTCAGGGAGTTTCCTTTTATCAGAGGGATCTTCAATTTCGTGGATTCTTTGGTGCTAGGAACCAAATGTCTGAATTATTCCGCCAGCTTTTATGAGGAAGAGGCAGAAGAAACCAAGTTTGACAAAGTTTTGAATAAGGTTTCAAAGGGCAAGGCAGAATCCATTATATCAGGCATTGTGACCATGTTCTCCATTGTTTTGGCAATCGGGTTGTTTATTGTATTGCCTTACTTTTTATCCTCTTTGTTAAAAGGATATATTCTCAACAGATCTCTGATCGCAATTATAGAAGGATTGATCCGAATTCTGATCTTTGTCCTCTATGTTTGGGGAATCAGTGCCATGAAGGATATCAGAAGACTGTATATGTATCATGGAGCGGAACATAAATGTATCAATTGTCTGGAAAGAGGCAAAGAGCTGACTGTGACGAATGTGAAACGTTCTTCCAGACTGCATAAAAGATGTGGCACCAGCTTTATGTTCTTTGTGCTGTTTGTAAGCATCATTTTATTCTTCTTTATCCGTGTGGATAATCCAGTATATAAGGTGCTTTTGCGTATTGCACTGATGCCGGTAGTGGCGGGAATCTCTTATGAGATCATACGACTGGCAGGAAGAACCGATAGTATTATCATAAAATTATTGTCGGCACCGGGCATGGCCATTCAAAGAATGACCACTAAGGAACCGGATGAGGACATGATCAAGGTAGCCATTGCAGCAGTGGAAGCGGTATATGACTGGGAAGCCTTTTTGAGCGAGAATTTCGGATATGAGGAATATCCGGATGATACTACGGAGGAATCCTCAGAGAGTGAAGCAGATGTGGATAACAGCCCGGAAACAGAAACTGAAGCACAAGAGGTTGAAGCTTGATGAAGTACCAGGAGTGTTATCTTAAGGGAAAAGATGCTTTGGCAAATGCCGGAGTGGAAGAGGCTGCACTGGATGCCAGACTATTGCTGGAGCACGTTTGCGGAACGGACAGGAATTATTTATTGGTCCATGGTGACCGGGAAGTGTACGGAGAGCAGGAAGCTGAGTATTTTGAATCCATTCAAAAACGTGCATCCAGAATACCTCTGCAGCATATCACCGGTGTGCAGAATTTTATGGGCTTGGATTTTTGTGTGAATGAGCATGTTCTGATACCGCGTCAGGATACAGAAATCCTGGTGGAGGAAGTGCTCAGGCAGATGTCTGACGGCAGCAGAATTCTGGATATGTGTACCGGTTCCGGCTGTATATTGATCAGTCTGTTGCATTACAGTAATTGGTGCGACGGTGTGGGGGCAGATGTATCCGGTGATGCACTGAAGGTGGCAAGGAACAATGCTTCAAGGCTTTTGGCAAAGAAGGAACAGACAAGCTATGCTTTTGTGGAAAGTGATCTTTTTAGGCAGATAGAAGGGGAATTTGATATTATTGTGTCCAATCCACCCTATATTGCGTCGGATGTGATTGAAACACTGATGCCGGAGGTCAGGGAACATGAACCCAGGATGGCACTGGATGGAACGGAAGACGGATTGTTCTTTTACAGAAGAATCGTGGCTGAAAGTGAAAAGTATTTGAAAAATGGCGGAATGCTTTACTTTGAAATCGGGTATGATCAGGGACAAGCAGTAAAGTCATTGATGGAGCAGGCCGGCTTTAGAGAAGTTGTGGTTGTGAAAGATTATGCAGGGCTTGACAGAGTCGTGTATGGAACAAAGAAAGAGGTTAACCATGTTTGATAAATTAGAAGATTTGCTGATTCGTTTTGAAGAAATAATGGGGGAACTGAATGAGCCTACCGTAACCAACAATCAGGCAAGATTTCGTAAGCTGATGAAGGAACAGAGTGATCTGACCCCTATCGTAGAAGCGTATAAAGAATATAAAAAGAGCAAGCAGAATATTGAGGATTCTTTATTAATGTTAGAAGAAGAATCTGACGAAGATATGCGTGAAATGCTGAAGGAAGAATTAAGCGACAGTAAGAAGAGAGTGGAAGAATTAGAGCAAGAGTTGAAGATTCTCCTGCTTCCTAAGGACCCTAACGACGATAAGAACGTTATCGTGGAAATTCGTGCCGGTGCCGGCGGTGACGAAGCTGCATTATTTGCGGCGGAAGTATATCGTATGTATGTGCACTATGCGGAAGGTCAGCGTTGGAGAGTGGAAACCATGAACGTGGATGATATCGGTATCGGCGGGATGAAGGAAGTTCAGTTCATGATCACAGGTCAGGGTGCTTACTCTAAGATGAAGTACGAAAGCGGTGTGCATCGTGTGCAGCGAGTACCGGAAACCGAAAGCGGCGGACGTATTCATACATCTACCATCAGTGTAGCGGTTATGCCGGAAGTAGATGAAGATATCGACATTGTAATTGATGATAAGGATATCCGAATCGACGTAATGCGTGCATCCGGTAATGGTGGTCAGTGCGTTAATACAACGGACTCTGCAGTACGTTTGACACATTATCCTACCGGTATTGTGGTATATAGCCAGACTGAAAAATCCCAGCTTCAGAACAAGGCGAAGGCATTTGCATTATTGAAGGCAAAGCTCTATGATATTGAGCAGCAGCAAAGACATGATGCGGAAGCGGAGCTGAGAAGAAGCCAGATCGGTACCGGAGATCGTTCTGAGAAGATCCGTACCTACAATTTCCC
>JAZUCP010000307.1:0-8502 GCA_045639165.1 Acetatifactor sp.
AATATCGGACGATCTCTGAAAAATATACAAATCTTGAAATAGACGACATCGAATATGATGGCGGGGGACGTGTGGTGTCGGAAGCACTGCTAGGCGAAAGTATGGGCCTTTATACAGTATCCGGTTACGACGATATCAAAGAGGAAGAACATACCATAGAAGCGGAAGTATATAAGCTGAAGAATGTTGCCCCCAATCAGTTTCTGGCCGTAAAGCTGGAAAACAATTACTATATTTTCAGAAATGCCACATACAATCCTCCCAACACTTTGGGTGAGCTTTTAGAGCAGATTGACTTGCCAAAAGTGGTGGAATTGCATCGCTTCTCCGAAAAAAGAAGCAGTCCCGACAGCAACCACTATAGATTGCAGGATGATGACTATGTGTGGGAGGTCCTTTCAGAATGCAGGGACGCTGCGTTTATAGAGGATCAGCTCTGGCGTGCAAGTGACAGAGAGTACCTCAGCTTTACCATTAGCTCTGAGGCACTAGGCATCTATAAGGTTGCCATGTATATTACGGAAGACGGCTACCTATGGACCAACGCATTCCGTTGGCAATACCTATTTTGCATTGGGGAGGATGCCGCTGGAAAGATCATCCGATACGCCAATGATAACTGCGAAAAAGCAGAATATGAATCCTATATGAATACAATCGTGGGTACTGTAGTGGAGCTAACAGATGACTATTTCCTGCTGGATGATTCTTTCCGCTACAAAGATCCGGCGGATGGCAGTACCTATAAAGTCCTGCTGAATGACCTTCATATCTCCCGGTATGTTTATCTGGGCGATCTTGCCCTGGGTAAAATGGTGCAAATATCCTACACTGGGGATATAGATATGAAAAATGACAACACCATTGACAGTGCCGTATCTGTGGCCCAGGTGGTTGTAGCAGATGCTCCATAGATTATTCATCTATGGAGCATCTGCTTTCTCTATTTCCAATATTTCGCCACATTCCTTTCAGCAACCGATTTTTCAAAACCAAACTTCTGTGCTAATCTTTCTGTTGCAGTTTCCCTATTCATGCCGAATTCCTGGCAAAGCTCAAGAAATGCAATTATTCCAGAACGTTTCCCTTCTTGTAAACCTTCTAGTTTTCCCTCTAGTTTTCCCTCTTGTTTTCCCTCTTGTCTGCCCTCTTCAAATAAATCCTCCAAAGCCTTACACATATTGTATGTTCCCTCCTCATTTTGATTCTGTTTCATCATCAACCTCTTGTCTCCTAACAACACACTTGCAGCCTTAACGGTTTCTTCATCCAAACGCTGATATGCAGAATTACTTCTTACCAACTTCACCAATGCCTGCCTATCCTCCCGCATTGAAATCAGTTGAAACAATTCCTTTAGCGAACTGTGATATTCCTCGAAATCCGTCTGCTCATTAATACATACCAAATGAAAATGATAGTCCGCAAAAATCTCTTCCCATTCTTCCCTGTCATTCCCAAAATCCATCATATCTTTTAAACTTCTGGGGCCGTCCCAGAATTCTTTTCCATGATAAAGACACAGGGTATAGGTGGGAATGATACGATCTGTTTTTAATATTCCACATAATTTTTCTGCATCGCTTGAGAATTTACCTCTTTCTTTATTCTTCCTCTTTAAATCCCGCAATTGATTACCATATTCCAAGGAATCATAATTCATATGCCTCCATGGCATCGTATAATCCACATGCGTCTGGTCCTCAAGTGCAAGAATCCTTAATATTCCTCCGCTTTGATGCTGCATTTTAATATCCCGATATCTTGTGGTACTTGAATCTTTTATTTTTACCCTAGTTTTATTATCCTCATTTTTATCGGTACCGTCAATTCTTTCTTCCTTATATTCTTCTATGTATGTTTCCGACCTGTCAATAAGCTGCTCCGGAACAACAACTTTCCTTCCTTCGAACAGATTCGCATTAAAAAAATCTGCAAATCGTTCTTTGTCCTTCAGATAATTTATCATAGCATCATTTACTTTTCCCATCATCAACCTCCTATTATAAACAGAGGTCGATAAATCCATCTTAAATATATGTTTTTGCGGGACCTCTGCCGTTATTCTACTTTTCATTCCGGGATTAAACGGCAGAAATGCCATTTGACTTCAAACAAGAAATACCAGAAATTTGATTTGTATGTTATAAGAATATAATTAATTTTTTCTTTTGTCAAGTAATTTTCATAAAAAACAGCTATGAATCAATTGATCCATAACTGTTTTTTATAAATTATCATCTATACTTCTCTGCCTGTAAAGTAAACATCTCTGCATATTTCCCTTTTAGTGCCATCAGGGACTCATGATTGCCCTGCTCGATGATCTGTCCATTTTCCAGCATATATATCTTGTCTACAAAACGTGTTGTAGACAAACGGTGGGATATGATAACAACCGTCTTATCTTCAGCCAGCTCTGTAACTGTTTTGTTTAGCTGGTACTCTGCAATGGGATCCAGTGCACTGGAAGGTTCGTCCAAAATAATTACACCTGCATCCGCATACAAGACCCTGGCAAGGGCTAGCTTCTGGGCTTCCCCTCCGGACAGATTGATACCATTGTCATCAAACTCCCTGGTCAATTGGGTTTCATAACCTTCCGACATAGTCTGAAAACGGTCCCAAAATGCAACTTTTTTCAAGACTTTCTCCGCCCGCTGCTCATCCAACACCTGATCGCTCATGTTCAGATTATGTCCGATGTCTGTGGCAATGATCTCAAAATCCTGAAATAATACACCGAATCTCCTTCGATATTCTGCAATAGGATATTCTTCGATGGATTGTCTTGCAAAGCGTATCTCTCCGCTGTCAGGATCATATAATCGCAAAATCAACTTGATCAAGGTGGATTTTCCTGCACCGTTGAAACCTACCAGTGCAATTTTCTCCCCCCTTTTAATCTCCATGGACACGCCCTTTATTGTAGCTTCCCCATTACCGGGATAAGTAAAATGCACGTCTTGCAAAAGAATATCTCCACTTTTCGGTGCCATCAGGGTGCCTTTATCCGGCATACTGTTCTCCGTTTCCAAAAAGGTACGAAGCTTTGTCAGATATAAGCTGTGATTCTGAAACTCCGGCATCATCATGATCACACGTCGCAGGTTAGAGCTTAACTGGTTGGCCGCCCTATACAATGCCAGCAGGGATCCCATACCAAATTTATGATTAACCAATGTCTGATAAAACAAATAGGTCAGATATCCGCCATCATATACAAAATACTCCACTGATTCCCGAAGAATTGTAATCCCGCTGATCTTTGGGCCATGCTTTTTCACAAGCTTCTTCATCTGCTGGGAGGTCTCGTAAAAATCCTTTTCCAGCTTTTTGGAAATATTGCTGGTCTTTATATCCTTTACATAATCTGCCAGGTAAAACACCCGATTTACATAATCCCGTTTTCTACTGACAGGCAGTACATCCTCTTCTCGTTTCATTTTCCACTGATTAATGATGTGCTGAAGCAGTAAAGTTGAGAGCATAATGACGGCCACCACCCACAAGGCCAAGGCATCTGTGGCCACGATATATCCTCCGGCAATCAGGGCCACAATAATTCTGCTCAATAGGACACGAAAGGTATCGGTTGCCTTCGTCACATGCTCAGGAGCTTTCTGCATGGCCCACACAAAGTCATTATAAAATTCCGAGTTATCATATCTGGATATTTCCATGGATACAGCTTTTTCATACAGTTTCATATGGATTGACTGTTTAATTTTTGCATTGGCCCTGGGGGCTATGTAAGCACCAATAATTGGATTTAAACTGACCTTCAAGGTAACTGCCAGGGCTACAGGCACCAGGAAACGCAAAACATCTGCAAGGGCACCGCCTTTTTCCACACAGCTGACAATATAAGCCACCAGAAAGGTATGTTCAAACAGTGTAATAATCTCCCCTATAATGGTCTGTCCAAAGGTAATCAGCGTAAACATCGGTGCTACCCGAAACTGCCAGCCCATGGCGAATATGATATTAGAAAGGATTCCATGCTTTTTTTGCTTACGCATTATTCTCGCCCTCCTCTGCCTGGTAATTTCGGGCCTGCTTACGGAACATGTAAGCATATGTACCATCTGCCGTCATAAGTTCCTTATGGGATCCCTGCTCCAACAGCTTACCCTTTTCAAATACAAATATCTTTTCGCATACAGCTGCAGAGGATAATCGGTGTGAAACAATAATCGACAGCTTATTATCTCCCTTACATAATTCGGTAATGGTTTCAAACATTTTATATTCTGCAATGGGATCCAATGCACTGGATGGTTCATCTAATATTACCACCGGTGCCTGTCCTGCAAAAGCACGGGCAATGGCAATCTTTTGCCGCTCCCCGCCGGAAAGCTCCACTCCTTCGTTATCAAACTCTCTGGTCAATAATGTATCTTCCTTGTATTTTAAGGTCTGAACCTTATCATACACATCACTGTTTTTCAGGGCCGTAACCGCCGCCACCCTATCTGCATTGTCCTCTACTTCCCGCAAAAGTACATTTTCAAGTACCGTAGCCGCAAACAAAGCAAAATCCTGAAAAGCAGCACCAATCCTCTGTCGGTACTCTTTGATGTCATACTCCCGAATGTCCACGCCATTCAACAAGATCACTCCCTCAGTGGGATCATAAAACCGCAAGATCAGCTTGATCAGTGTGGATTTACCACTTCCATTAATCCCTACCAGTGCATGCCTCTCACCCCGCCTAAAAGTCAGACTGACATTCTGCAGCGCATAGCCTTCCTGACCGGGATAGCGGAAGGAAACATTCTGAAATTCGATGGTATCTACCTGCTCCGGCGGCCGTTTTCCACCAGCGGATTCATCAATCTTCGGCACATACTCAAAGAACTGCCGGAGATTTTCAATAAAGAATGCATTGGTAAAAATCTGTGTGAGGGCATTTTCAAAATCATTGAGCATCCAGGAAACACTGACAATGGCATTGACTAATACTACCAGTCCACTCAATGAAATCTTTCCGGAGATGGCCAAAACCGCCGCACACACCCACATTCCTTCAAACCCCAATACAAAGGTCAGAACAAATTTTATTACACTTAGCGCTGATCGTTTGAAAGCAAATTTACGGGCTACTGCGAGGGTTTCTTCCATTGCAATGGTATAGATATTCTGCAAAATGGAAAATACGTTTGTCAAACGCAGCTCTCCGGAATATTTTCTGAAATATACCACCCGATTTACATAATCCATTCGTCTCTTAGCCGGGATACTCTCCTGCTCCATGTCATAAGTAACCTTCCCAAGCTTCTTTCCTACATAAAGATTTGATGCCAATGGCAATGCCACGAAAACAATCGCCCAGGGTGTGATACTGCACATGGTCCAGATCACGAACACCGAAGATAAAAAAGCCGCTACTACCTTTGCACAATGATCCAGCACCGATTTGGTTCGCTCACTGCTTTCCACCGCTGCTTTTGTATAGGTATTATAAAAGTCCGGATCCTCATAACAGGAAAGGTCCACTGTCTGGACCTTTTGAAACAGCATGGTATTTAATTGATAATGAATTCGGATATCTGTCTTTGGCACATAGCAGTTGTGATACCATGCATTAAAGGTGGCAGCTGCCAGACCTAAGCCCACCGCAAACCAGATGAACACCACCACTTCCGTAAAGCTGCGCATATTTTCTCCTGCGCCAAACAAATACTGCATGAAGATCACAGAATAAAAAGTCCACATGCCAAAATCAAATATGACACTCAGGAAGTTCAGCACAACCCTGGATGGACAGATTTTCCATATCAGACGTAAAAAATATAAGTTGTTTTTAATGGAAGATACTTTTTTCTTTTTCATTTTTATTTAAATCCGCTCCACTGTCTTTCCCGTAACCTTCTCCAAAAACGCTCTGAACTCATCAACCGTTCCTCCGGTGAGATGACGCTTTTTGTATACCTGGGCATGATTGGCACTGAAAATAAACACAAAATATCCTTTCAGCTCTGCAATCCTCTGGATTTTCTCATATTTCCAGTCAGAACTTCCAAACTCTGATTCTGAATAAAAGCCCTCTTCCCGGAAAGTTGTTGTAACCTTCTCCGTACCGGGAAGCATTCTCTTTCTGGCGATCCATCCGTTCAGAGCATCCTCCCAGATCAGTACCACGATCATCACAAGAGTCGCCAACCAAGTAATAATGGTCTTGAAAGTGATTTCAAATCCATTTTCTCCGGGGATCAAAGAAAGCAAGATTGCCAGCACAATAACAATGAAACCAAAGATGTGACTTCTCTTACTTCTTTTCTTGCGAATGGTTTTTCGCAGTCCCTTTGCCATGGCCGTTACCGCTTTTTGATTATAATTTGTTTCGATCTTGAATTCCATGTCTTGCACCTGCCCTTTCTATTACTATGCTTTCTTACATCTGGTATATTTTATGTCTCTAAGAACAATATAATATGTTTTACAGAAGTTTGTCAATCGACAACTTCCTTCTTGCACTTCTCCTCTTTCTGCGATACACTATAGAAAAAGCGTGAAAGGTCGAAATGATATGAAATATGTAGTAATCGGTGCCGGCGGAACCGGCGGATGTATAGGTGGATTTCTGGCAAGAGCAGGAAAAGATGTAACTTTGATTGCCAGAGGTGCTCATCTGGAGAAGATGACCAAGGAAGGTCTTCATTTTGAGACTGTGGAGGGAGATTTTACGGTACCTGTTAAAGCCCGCACCATGGATGATTATCAGGATAGTCCTGATGTGATCTTTATCTGTGTAAAGGGCTACTCTCTGGAAGAAACCGTTCCTTTTATCAAAAGAATTGCAGGTGCGGACACGGTAGTGATCCCTATTTTAAATATTTACGGTACAGGAAAAAAGCTTCAGGAGCAGCTTCCTGATCTTACCGTAACCGACGGCTGTATTTATATTGCGGCAGAGATCAAGGAACCCGGCACATTGTTAATGTCCGGTAAGATCTTCAGAGTGGTATATGGCCTGAGAAAAAATACTGATCCAATGATTGTGCAAAAGGTTATGCCCGTACTGGAAGCAGTAAAAGCAGATCTGGAAGAAGCTCAGATTACCCCTCTGCTTTCTGATCATATTGAACGGGATGCCTTACAGAAATTCTCCTTTGTATCCCCTATGGCTGCCATCGGTGCAGCTTATGATATGCCTGCATCAGCGGTACAGGTTCCCGGACCTTTACAGGATGATCTGATCTCCCTGATCAAGGAAGTAAGAGCCCTGTCCGATGCCATGGATGCCAGTCTTCCGGAAAATATCGTAGAAATCAATATGAACATCATGAACAGTCTGGCACCTACTGCAACTGCTTCCATGCACAGGGATATCCGTGCCGGCAAGCAATCGGAGTTGGACGGACTTGTATACGAGGTTGTCCGCATGGGCGAAAAGTACGGTGTCCCCGTACCTACTTATGAAAAAATAGCTGGTATTTTTCGGACAAGATAGCCATAAATTTATTGCTCATTGACCCCCAAAAACGTCGCGGAGAAATTTCCCCGCGACGTTTTTTCTAGCATTATTTATACCACTTGCAGCAAATCATTTACTCCACATGCAGCACGCCCTGCACTACCAGTCGGTAATCATTTCCGCTGGTGCAGGTGGATAAGGTAATTACCTTATCCTTGCTGTTATAGACTCTTTGGGGCAATTCCACCCCGGTCTGTCTCGCCATTTTGTTGATATATTCTGCCACTGCATCACTCTCAGCACTAAAGAGGGTATAGGTCTCTCCCACCGCCGTAACCGTATGGATACTGAAAATATCAAACCGATGTTTTCCTTCCGGTGTGAGGATCCAGAAGCATAAAGGTGCATCCCATTCATCTACAAACTTCTGATTATACATCTTCTTCAATTTTCCGAACATGGAACCATCCTTCATATTGTGGCCGTAAATCAGGGTATGTGGGTCCATGAAATCATCACTGTTGCGAAAATCCATAAAGATGGAACCGCCGTCGTTGGCATTTCCATTTACAGTGGTGTAGATATAGTCATCATTTGTCTCTCCTCGAACGATAGGATAGCTGATATCCAGTGCTTCCAAGTAGATCCAACCCTTAATATCCGGATTGATTTTCTGAAGAGATTCAAAATCCACCTTGATAGAGCAGGTCGCTTCCCGCATCACCTTTTCCTCCGGTGTAACAGTCTCCACATTTTCAATACTTTCTGCGGACTCCTCAGTCTTATCTTTTCCGCCCACAATGATGGGTTCCGACTTTACCTTTTCTTCATCAGGAATAATAAACTGTTGCAACTCATCGTATTCCTGCCGGCTTTCTATGTAGGGAATGGTTTCTTTGACCAGCATCATAACTGAAAATACAATCAAAATAGTAAATAACACAATTAAAATGCTGATGATTATGCTGCCGGTATCTCGACCTTTTTTAGATTTTTCGCTTCTCATAGGCACTTACTCCTTCCAATGTAACTGATGCAATTCTCCTTTCATCTGCATGCTCTCAAAGCCCTGCTGGCGAAGT
>JAZUCP010000308.1:0-2169 GCA_045639165.1 Acetatifactor sp.
CAGAGTGCCTATATGAAATACGATATCGAAGTGTCGGATATGGATGATTTCGATGTATAAAAGAGAATAAAGAACCAATACTATTGAGGAATCGAATGTTCGGTTCCTCATTTTTAATTTGGGAGGATATTTGCATGGAAAAATCGCAGGATGGACAGATGCTTCTGAAGGAGAATAATAAAAAGAAAAATATACATCTGCTTACGATCATTGGGGAAATTGAAGGGCATGATGCGTTGAATAATAATACAAAAACCACTAAATATGAGCATATATTGCCTTCTCTGGCGGCCATAGAGGACAGTGCGGAAATAGATGGTGTGCTGGTATTGTTAAATACCATGGGTGGTGATGTGGAGGCAGGACTTGCTATTGCGGAGATGATCGCCTCTATCAGCAAACCCAGTGTATCCCTGGTTTTGGGTGGCAGTCATTCCATCGGGGTGCCCATTGCAGTCAGTACAGATTATTCCTTTATCGTTTCCACAGGAACCATGGTGATTCATCCGGTCAGAATGAATGGTATGATCATCGGGGTATCCCAATCCTTTGATTATTTTAAGCAGATCCAGGACAGAATCACGGGCTTTGTATGCAGTCACAGCAACGTAAAGCAGGAGGACTTTGAAAATCTGATGATGGAAACCCGCATGCTTACAAAAGACGTAGGAACCATTCTGGTGGGAAAGGAAGCAGTGGAGCATGGGATCATCGATGAAGTAGGTGGAATCAGAGAAGCCATAAAGAAATTGCATGAATTAATGGAATGATGTCGACAAGCTCCTTTGAAAATGATATAATAACATGTATTGTGAGAAAGTCTAGGTAAAAGGAGCGTGATGACATGGCAAGAAGTACAGGCACTAAAAAAACGACCGGCCAGTCAAATAAAGCAAAAACAACTACAAAGCGTACCGCACCCCAGAAGACAGCTGCGGATTACCGTAAAGAAAATGAAATGTTTGAAGAGATCGGATTGATCGTCTTCTGTGTTTTAATGATAATCTTATTTTTATGTAATTTCGGAATTATCGGTCCGGTAGGAAATGGAATCAGTAATGTCTTGTTTGGCATTTTCGGACTCACTGCATATATCATGCCCATTGTTTTGTTTATAGCAGTGATGTTTCGTTATGCCAACAAAGGCAGCTTTAATGCACTTCGTAAATTGATTTCCGGTATTGTGCTGTTTTTTATGATCGGTGTGATCTGCGATCTAATTTTTGGTAACAGTATAGATCTGGAAAAGTACAGCCTGAAAGAAATTTATCTCCATTGTGTGGAAGTGAAAAATGGTGGTGGTGTGATCGCCGGAAGTATGGCCTACCTTTTATGTAAGTATCTGGGCGTCATCGGAACAGTACTGGTAGTGCTTCTTTGTTCAGCAATCAGTTTTATATTGATGACGGAGCATTCCCTGATCAGCGGTGTAAAAAAAGGCGGTTCCCGTGTACTGGAAAGGACCAAAGAGGATTCCCGCAGAAGAAAAGAGTATGCGCTTCAGAGAAGACAGGAGCTGGAAGAAAGACAGATTGAAAAGCAGAATCAAAGACAGTTAAAGCTGGAAGAAAAGGAAACAGAGAAGATTCTGCGAATGGATAAAAAGGTAAGTGGTGTGGCAGATACAACACTTCCTAAAAAGGAAACTCGTCGAAGAGATGATATTCATGAAATCGTATATAAGGAAGAAAATGACTGGGACAATCAGATGTCCAATATTCCGGAGCCTAAGCTTTCAGATAAAAATCATTCTGAATCGGCAAATCCTGGGCCCCAGGAATTTGATTTTGACAAGATCCGGATCAGAAGTGAGCATCAGGTGACCCTTCCGGAGGTGGAAGCACCTGTAAGTGGAGGTATGCAGGAGATCACCATTAATAAGAATCTTCACCACGAAAAAGAATTGCAGAATATCCGGGTACATAAAGAAACACCTGTGCAAAAAGAGACACCTGTACAGAAAGAATCAGCTTCACAGAAAGAATCGCCGGCACAGGCACAAGCTTCTGTAGCGAAAGAAATCGAAGCAGCGGAAAAGAAAAAGCCTAAGACATATATGTTCCCGCCTCTTTCCCGACTGGCAAAGGGTGTTGGAAAATCCGGAGATTCTACAACGGAATTGAAGGAAACGGCCCTTCGTCTGCAGCAGACGTTGAATACCTTTGGTGT
>JAZUCP010000309.1:0-12105 GCA_045639165.1 Acetatifactor sp.
TATGATGAACGAATTTATCAGTGTACATTAGAAAATCAGAAGACTGCCATTTCAAGAGAAAGGACAGAATTTGTACCGGCAAGAGCAGAAACGTATGAAGTGCCATCAAAAGTCAATAGATACTATTTTTTCAACCCTTTCTCTGTGGAGTTGCTTCGAAAAGTGATGGCAAGAATTATAGAATCTTATTATGAGAATCCCAGGGAAGTGGTTTTGTTTTTTTATTATCCGTCAGAGGAGTATATTTCATATCTTATGATAGTGGACGAGCTGGAATTTTATGATGAGATAGAATGTGGTGATTTGTTTGAAGGAAATGATGTGCGGGAACGAATTATGATTTTTATGCTGAGAGTATAATTACTTGATGGTTAGGAATAATTTATTAAGGTGAAGAATACAAGGGGGGATGTTATTATGAAAATTAAAATTTTAATAATGTCGTTATTATTAGTGTCAGGACTTTGTGTTGGTTGTGGCAAACTTGAATTAGAAAAGAATACTCCAATCGCTGAAATCAAATCTTATCCGGTTGAAGAACAACCCAGCCTTGAAAGCAGCGAAAACATTGAAAGCACCGGAAATATTGAAAACAATGATATTAATTGGAGTGAAAAAATAGAAATAGATTTTACTTATGACTATTCTATGGATATCAAAGCAGATGTTGACTATGTAGTATTAAGTTCCACATCTTTGCAAGAAGAATTGGAGAACATGGAGAAGATTATCGAAAAGTATACTCCCTTAAGTGAAGCTGCTCAAACTCAGGGAGAAATGAATGTATCATCGAAATGGTTTTTTGTAATATGGGATACGGAATTAAATAACCTTTGGAGTAGATTCAGTAATTCTGCAGATAAAGAGACAAAGGAGAGGGTTCTTGCAGAGCAAAGGAACTGGATAGCTATGAAAGAAGAAGTGACAATGACGGCCATTGGATCAAGGGAACAAAGCGGTAGTATATACCCTCTCCTTGAGAACACTTTTTTAGAGGAAATTACTAAGAATAGAGCCTATATTCTTGCAAATGAATTGGCTAAGGTAAATGGGGAATCCTTTGTTATGCCGGAAAAATTAGATAATTACGGTGTGTATATTGACAATCAAGGAACAGGTAGTGTATACAGCTCTTTGGTTATTCGGCAGGATTTGGAAGGAAATGATGAGGTTATTATCTCTCTTTACAGATTAGGGGAAACGACAGGAAGCTTTGTAGACAACGGAAATGGTGAACTGACTTTTTCATCATACGATGAAAGTGTAAAAGGAATTATCAAAATTGATAGATGGAACGGAGCAAGTTTCAAAGTTACTGACACAGCTACAGAGTCTATTTTTAATGTAGGTGAGGAGTTTGAATTTCCTTTTGTATTCTAATAAAGTTGAAGAGGATTTTAAAATGATTATTTTACTTGCAGGTGCATCTCACACAGGCAAGACCTTTCTTGCACAACAATTACTTGAAAAGTATCATTATCCCTATTTATCAATAGATCATTTGAAAATGGGGCTGATTCGAAGCGGTTATACAGAACTCACCCCGATGAGTGAAGATGATAAGTTGACGGCTTATTTGTGGCCCATTGTTCTGGAGATGATCAAAACTGCCATTGAAAACGATCAGCATCTGATTGTAGAGGGGTGTTATATCCCCTTTGATTGGGCTAAGGATTTCGGACAGGAGTATCTGCAACATATTAAATATTATTGCCTTGTGATGAGCGAGTGTTACATAAAGACACATTTTGAAGATATCAAAAAGTATGCCAATGTCATTGAAAATCGTTTGGACGATGAGTATTGTACCATGGAGAGTGTGCTTCGAGATAATAGAAGGACGATGGAGCTTGCCGAAAAGTATGGGGTAAATTGTGTATTGATTGACGATGAGTATGAGGTGAGTATTAATGATTTATTTATCACACTTTGAATTTCCTCACATCGAGCAGGAGTATTCCTTTATTATGGGGTTGAAACGGACTTGTTACGATACGGTGTACCCTTTTCAAATACTGTCCAAGCATCATTTAAAAATGCTGGATTTTGATTCAGTGACGATCCTGTATGGAGGAAATGGTTCCGGTAAAACCACGGCATTGAATGTGATTGCCGAAAAACTGAATCTTCAGCGGGATACTTTGTATAATCGTTCTAATTTCTTTGAGGATTATACAGACTTGTGTAGTTTCAGGACGGAACGTCCGATTCCGCGACACAGTCGCATCATAACCAGTGATGATGTTTTTGATTTTATGCTGAATCTGCGAAGCCTTAACGAGGGAATTGATCGCAAACGGGAAGGCTTGTTTGATGAATATCTGGAAGCTAAATATAAACATTTTCAAATGAGGTCACTAGAGGATTATGAACATTTGAAAAAAGTGAATACGGCTCGCAGTAAGACCCAGTCGAAATTTGTGAGAGAATATTTGCCGGAAAACGTGAGGGAACATTCCAATGGAGAAAGTGCATTTCTTTATTTTACCGAGAAAATACAGGAAAATGGTCTTTATCTTTTAGATGAGCCGGAAAACAGCCTCTCACCGGAAAAACAACAGGAACTTTTACGCTTTTTGGAGGATTCGGCGCGATTTTTCGGTTGCCAGTTTGTGATCGCTACCCATTCACCGTTTTTATTGTCCATGAGGGGAGCAAAGATTTATGATATGGATGAAGAAATTGTAGATGTGAAACGCTGGACCCAGCTTGAGAATGTGCGAGCGTATTATGCGTTTTTCAAGAGACATGAGAAGGAATTTTAGATGAGGAGTCCAAGGATTTTCTGCGATTAAATGTTGAATAATTGGGGAGTAACGTATATAATAAAGTCTGTTAAGTGAATTTTTTATATACTCAGGAGCAAGATATGATTTAATAAAATAAATTTCAGAAGAGGAAAAGGATATGTGGTTTTGGTTATCTTTAATAACATTAATTTGTTGGTCAGGTTCTGATCTGTTTTCAAAAATCGGCTGTAGAGATGCGAAGGATAAATACAGTCATCTAAAAATGGTAATGGCAGTAGGTGTAGTAATGGGGCTTCATGCAATGTATGAAATCTTTGTAAATGGTACAGAAATCTCATTTGATATCATGATGACTTATCTGCCGGTATCACTTTTATATATTGCTTCTATGGCAATGGGATATTGGGGCTTGCGTTATATTGAGCTTTCCATTTCATCACCGATCTGTAACTCATCAGGTGCGCTGGTTGCAGTTATGACTCTGTTTATGTTGGGATTTTCAGAGTTTTCGCCTCTTGCTCTTGCTGCAATTGCATTGGTATGTGTGGGAGCCATCGGTTTAGGCGTGGTGGATTACTTTGAAGATGAAGAACTTCGTGCAGAGAGACAAAAAGAAAGCAATTATAAATATGCGAAGAGTCTGATTGCGTTAGCACTTCCCGTTGCATATTGTGTTCTGGATGCAATTGGAACTTTTGCAGACAATCGTGTACTGGAGACCTTGAATGAAGATAGTGCAAATGTAGCCTATGAATTGACCTTTTTATTCGTGGGATTGATTTGTTTTATCTATGTTGTATTGATTAAGAAGGATAAGTTGATTCCGAAGATGGAAGCTCCTAAGTATTTGGGTGCGATCTGTGAAACCGCTGGTCAGTTTGCGTATATTTATGCGATTGCAGATACAGCTCATTTGGCAATGTCAGCCCCTATTATCTCTTCATACTGTGCAGCTTCTGTATTATGGAGCAGACTTTTCCTGAAAGAAAAGCTGTCACGTAAGCATTATTTCATGATCCTTTTGGTTGTGATTGGTATTGCAGTAATGGGATTTTTGGATTTATAATTTAGTATACATATAGTTGTATAAATATACAGTAACATCGAGTTTTTGTTGACAAATGGTGGTTTAGGAAGTATTATATTAAAAAATTATATTTGCTTTTTCTTGATATTTAGAGCGAGAAATAGAAGCAAGAGGAGAAAATTATGTCAAAATATTATCAGCCGGAGGTAGAGTGTGCAACGCGGGAAGAGATGCGTGCCATTCAGGACGAAAAACTTGTAAAACAGATTAAACGTGTATATGAAAATGTTGAATATTATCGTAATTTAATGGATGAAAAGGGGATAAAACCGGAAGATATTCAATCTATCGATGATTTACATAAACTTCCTTTTCTAACTAAGTCTGATTTGAGAGAGGCATATCCATACGGACTTTTGGCAACAGATTTAAAAAATTGTGTAAGAATCCAGTCAACCAGTGGTACAACAGGACGTCGCGTTGTCGCTTTCTATACCCAGAAGGATATTGATTTGTGGGAAGATTGCTGTGCACGTGCTCTTGTTGCAGCCGGAGGAACCAAGAATGATGTGTGCCAGGTTGCATATGGATACGGACTTTTTACAGGTGGAGCAGGACTAAATGGTGGATCGCATAAGGTTGGATGCCTTACACTTCCTATGTCTTCCGGTAATACGGAACGTCAGATTCAGTTTATGCAGGATTTACATTCCACCATTCTTTGCTGTACACCGTCTTACGCAGCATATCTGGGAGAAAGTTTAAAAGAAATGGGACTTACTCCGGATGATCTTGATTTAAAGGCAGGTATCTTCGGTGCAGAACCTTGGACAGAAGAGATGCGTAGAGATATTGAAAAGGCTCTTGGCATCAAAGCTTACGATATTTATGGTCTTACAGAAACAAGTGGACCGGGAGTGGCATTTGAATGTGAGGAACAGTCCGGTATGCACATCAATGAAGATCATTTCCTGGCAGAAATTATTGATCCGGAAACAGGAGAAGTGCTTCCGGAAGCTGCTAAGGGTGAACTGGTATTTACCAGTTTGGATAAAGAAGCTTTTCCGCTGATCAGATATCGTACAAGAGATATTTGTATTCTTTCCAGAAAAGAATGTTCTTGCGGACGTACTTTGATAAAAATGACAAAGCCTATGGGCAGAAGCGACGATATGATGATTATTCGCGGTGTTAATGTATTCCCTTCACAGATTGAAACAGTTCTGTTGAAGGAAGGCTATGGTCCTAATTATATGATTGAGGTAGATCGTGTAAACAATACAGATACTTTGGATATATTTGTTGAATTATCACCGGAACAGTTCTCCGATACTGTGAAGGATCTGAATCAGAAGGAGCGTGCATTGGCAAATGCCATCAAGACCATGTTAGGAATTAGTCCTAAAGTACATCTGGTTAAGCCAAAATCCATCACTAGAAGTGAAGGTAAGGCTGTAAGGGTAATCGACAAGAGAAAACTGCATGATTAATGGAAAGAAAGTGAGGTATTATTATGAGTGTTAGACAGATTTCAGTTTTTATTGAAAATAAAAAAGGCGAGTTAGCTGAAGTGACACGTTTTATTGCGGAACACAATATAAACCTGAGAGCACTTTCTGTAGCTGATACACAGGACTTTGGAATCCTTCGTATTATTTGTGATGATCCGCAGTCGGCTGAAGCAGTGTTAAAAGAGGGTGGATATATTACCACTTCCACAGATGTTCTTGCAGCAGCGATTTCCGATGAACCGGGAAGTCTTGCTTCTATTTTAGAGGTACTTGCAGAGGCACATGTGATTGTAGAGTATACTTACGCATTCCTTTCTGCAAAGGCAGGAGCTTATATGATTTTCAGAGTGGACGATAATCAGACAGCAGCAGCAGCACTTGCCGGTGCCGGTGTTAAAACAGCAAATCAGGAAGATTTGTTCTAATGAGGAATCCATATTTTTAAGGCATTTGTAGAATCTATGAAATAAAATTTAAAATAGGCTTAAGCGGAGGGATAAGACCTTCCTGCTTAAGCCTATTTGTTTCTAATTAATCTAAGTATTTGATTCCTTCAATACCCTTGATACCTAAACCGGGTTCGTCAGATACAGTGATCTCACGCTCATTAAATACAGCGCCGCCGAGAATCGGGTCTTCGCTGCAAAGAACAGGACCATCTAAGTCGATCTTGGTAATGATCTGTTTTGCACATGCAAGATGAACAGCAGCATTTACGCTGACTTTAGCTTCCAACATACAGCCGATCATACATTCCACACCATAAACTTCAGCGGCAGAAGCGATCTTTAATGCATTGTAGAGACCGCCGCATTTCATAAGCTTGATATTTACAAGGTCTGCAGCACCCATCTGCATGATCTTCATGGCATCTTCCGGAGAAAATACACTTTCATCTGCAAGAACTGGAACATAGGAACGTTCGGTAACAAATTTTAAGCCTTCGAAGTCATGGGCTTTTACTGGCTGCTCAACGAGTTCGATATCCAGGCCGCTTTCCTGCATCTGATTTAAGATACGAACTGCCTGCTTAGGAGACCATGCCTGATTCGCATCGATACGAAGCAGGGGAGCAGAACCAACAGCATCTCTGATGGCTTTTAATCTGGTCACATCCAGTTCAGGACTAATACCAACCTTTACCTTTAAGCAATCATAACCACGTTCGATGGCATTGATAGCATCCCGAGCCATTTCATCCGGATCGTTTACACTGATTGTAATGTCGGTAATGATCTTATTGCGGCTTGCACCAAGCATTTTATAAACAGGAATATTGTGGAGCTGTCCATATAAATCCCAAAGGGCCATATCGACAGCGGCTTTTGCACTTGTGTTTTTTACGATACATTTCTGAACAGCCTGCATCAGATTTTCAAAATCATCTACATCTCGTCCTACAATGGTTTTGATGATATGATCTTTTAATGCACCAATGATAGCACCGGTAGTATCTCCGGTAATGGCACCCGTTGGCGGAGCTTCACCATAGCCGATAGCACCTGTGTCTGTATGGATTTCTACGATAACGTCTTCGACACTATTAACAGAGCGAAGAGCAGTTTTAAACGGAACTCTTAAAGGAACTGAAATAATTCCTAATTTTACTGCTGTAATTTTCATAATGTTTTCCTTTCAAAATTAGTATACCAAAATTTTACAATGAATAGAAAATTGTGTCAATAATATTCTGGTTGTGACAGGATAGTAAATATGATAAAATGATGGAAAGTAGAATAATAACGGAGTTTAATATGGAGATCAGGAAAACGAGATCTGAAGAATTGGATATTGTGATGGATATCTATGCCGGTGCCAGACGCTTTATGGCAGAGCATAATAATCCTAATCAATGGGGCAATGTAAAACCCTATCGGGAAGATGTATTAAGGGATATTAAGAATGGGCACAGTTATGTCTGTGTGGAAAAAGATGAGATCATAGCTGTCTTTTTCTATCAGCAAGGAGTTGACCCTACTTATATAAATATCTACGAAGGTGAATGGCTCAATGATCAGGTGTATGGAGTAGTTCATCGGATTGCTTCTACGGGGAAAGTAAAAGGTGCAGGATCATTTTGTTTGAATTGGGCATTTGAGCAGTGTGGCAATTTAAAGATTGACACCCACCGGGATAATTACGTGATGCAAAATGCATTGAAGAAAAATGGTTTTCAGTATTGCGGGATTATATATCTGGCAGACGGCAATCCCAGAATGGCATATCAAAAAAGTAAAGTAAAAAAAGAGGTTTGACGGAGTGGTAGTTTAAGTCCACTCCGCCAGACCTCATTTATTTTACCAGTCGCTTGAATTCTGCAATGGCTTCATCATAGGAATGTAAGCTCATAAGCCAAAATTCCTTGTCGCCAAGATCGATATCGCAGATTTTAGCAACATCTTCAACGCTTCTGACAGGTGTTTCTTTCAGCATGTAATTGTATTTTTCAAGGAAAGAGGCACCTTCTTTTTCGTATTTTGCATAAAGTCCTCTTGCAAACAGTCCGCCGAAAGCATAGGGGAAGTTGTAGAAGCCCAAGTTTGCACTATAATAATGTCCCTTGCATACCCACATATAAGGGTGTAAGTATTCCGGGTCCAGACCGTCTCCGTAAGCCTGCTTCTGAGCATCCAGCATAATCTGGCACAATTCGTCGGCGAACATAAACTGGCTGGAGCGATTCTCAACCACTTTTGATTCGAAAAGGAATCTGGAGTAGATATCACAAATGATCTGTGTAACATCACTTAATTGTCCTTCGATCAAAGCCAGCTTTTCCTGGTCATCGGAAGCATTCTGAATGGCGTAATTGGTTACCAGGTTCTCATTAAATGTGGAAGCAGTTTCCGCAACAGGCATGGAATAATTTAAGTTCAGAGGTCTGTTGTCATAAGTCATAAAATCATGGTATCCATGACCCAGTTCATGAGCGAGCGTCACCACATCGCTGAAGGAACCGTCGAAATTAGTGAGGATTCGGAATTCTTTTGCACTTTCTACGCCGGCACAGAAGGCACCACCAACTTTGCCTTCCCTTGGGAAGAAGTCGATCCAATGTTCTTCAAAGGCTCTGTCCGTAATCTCAGCCATACGAGGATTACATTTTTCAAAAATATTCATCAGATAATCTTTGGCTTCAGCGGCGGTGTAGGTCTTGGTATTTTGTGCAACTGGTGCAAAAAGATCGAACCATGGAAGACCGTTTGCGTGTCCCAAATATTCCGCTTTTGCACGAAGATAGCTGTGGAAATTAGGTAAATATTCTTTCATGGCTTCCAATAAAGCGTCCAAAGTGGAGCGTTTCATTTTGGAGAGGAATAATACTTTGTCTAGAGGGGATTCGTGGCCGCGCATTTTACATACACTTAAATCCTGCATTTTAATACTGTTTAAGGAAAATGCAATGGCATCCTTGATTTTTTCATAGCTGGCCAGCTCGGCTTCGTAGGCTTCTTTACGTGTGGAAGCATCCGCACTATAAGCCATATTTCGAATGGAAGACAGAGTTGTGGTTTCACCTCTGAAATCGACTTTGACTGAGGAAGTCAAAAAACTTTGCAGGTCGCTCCATGCGGAAGCACCGCTGTTATCCATACGGGAGAGAGCTTCTTCCACATCTTCGCTTAAGGTATATTGATCTGCTTTCTGAAGCTCATGAAGGTAGAAGGAATATTCATTTAAAAATGCATCATCACCGATGATCTCATCAAGATTCTCAATCTTAGCAATGTATTTGTCAATGATGGTTGCAGGCTTGGTGGCATCGCTGAGCTTCTGCATAAGCTGACCTATATAGGAAGCACTTTCCGCATTGGAGGTGTCGGTAGATTGTACCAGGGAACAATACCCATATAAATCATTGATCAGCATGTTGAATTCTTCTGTCAGAAGAAGTGCGTTTTTTAGAGTGGTTTTTACATCCTCTGAACCAAGAGAAGACGCAAAGGATTGATATCTGTCAATCAAAATATCAGCCTTTTTTAAATCTGATTGAAATTTTTCGTCATCGAATCCGGAATATAATACTTCCAAAGACCATTTATCGTACATAAAAATTGCTGCAGCGAAAGTTTACTGGCTGCTTTTCCTTTCTGAATCATGTATGCATCATACCATATCTTAGAAAAATATTCCAGATGTATTATAAATTGTAAAATGTCAATGACAGAAAGAATAAAAAGTTCATTTAAAATCATAAAATTATTATTAAAAATGTAGATTGCGAAATGATTTGACGGTGGTATAATTCAGTTGGTTTATGAAATGATAAATTTAAGGAGAAATATATTATGAGCGAGTTGTTTATTAGTCTGGCACTGGCAATGATCGGTGGCCTTTTGATGTCTCGTGTGGCTAAGAAATTGAATTTACCGGCAGTTACGGCATATCTGGTTGCCGGATTATTGTTGGGGCCTTATTGTTTGGGTGCCCTTCATATTACAGGTCTTGGATTTGGTTCTTTGGAAGCAGTGGAGGCCATGGGAGCCATTCCCCAGGCGGCTATGGGATTTATTGCTTTTACAATCGGTAATGAATTCAGATTATCGCAGTTAAAAAGCATGGGAAAACAGGCAATTGTAGTGGGTGTTTTTCAGGCAGTAGTTACTACCATTGTGGTAGATATTGCATTGATTACATTACATTTTTTGTTCCCGACCATCATTTCTCTGCCAGCAGCCATTGTGCTGGGTGCTATTGCATCTGCAACTGCACCGGCAGCAACCTTGATGGTAGTAAAGCAGTATAAAGCACACGGTCCTTTGACCAGCCTTTTGATGTTGGTTGTAGCGATCGATGATGCGGTAGGTCTCATATTGTTTGCAGTTTCTATGGGCATTGCAAATGCCATTGAGATGGGAAGTATCAGTGTAAATGGTATGATCGTAGAGCCTATTTTGGAGATCGTCCTCTCCCTTGGATTGGGTGCAATCATGGGCTTTGTACTAAATTATCTGGAAATTTTCTTCCATTCCAGAAGTAAACGTATGACCCTTTCCGTTGCATTTGTATTACTGACGGTTGGACTTTCCATGATCAAGTTTGAAATCGGAGGAGTTCATTGCGGATTTTCATTGTTGCTGGTATGTATGATGACCGGTACCGTGTTTTGTAATGTCTGCGAAACCTCGGAAGAATTGATGGGACGTGTGGAAGGATGGACGGTTCCGCTGAATCTTTTATTCTTCGTACTTTCCGGTGCGGAGCTGGATCTGAAGATTATGAGCAATCCAATGGTGTTGTTAATCGGTATTATTTATATCATTGCCAGATGTCTTGGTAAATACTATGGAGCTTACAGCAGTTGTAAAGCAACAAAATGTAACGAAAAGATTGTTAAGAACCTGGGAATCACCTTGTTCCCACAGGCCGGAGTGGCATTGGGAATGTCCCTTACCGCAGCCAGTCTCTCAGACGGTGCTGTTGTAAGAAATGTAGTATTGTTCAGCGTGCTTGTTTATGAATTAATCGGTCCTGCATTGACCAAGCGTTCACTGATGGATGCAGGCGAGATCAAGCCGGAAGGCAGAACCAGTGCAAGAAGCAAGAACAAGCCGAAAACGCCGTTCGTGCTGCACTGATAAAAAAGATAGACTATTTTGAAGGGCGTGAGAAAAAGTGGAAAGCCTTCTGCGGGATACTTAAGATACACATGATTCCCAGTGCGATGGCAATGGCAAGCTTCACTGTTTCCATGCCCTTTGCTGCTGCATTGGATAATTCGCCCATGATAAAATAGTAGGAAGTATAATAAATTCCCACACCCGGTACGAGAGGAAAGATGCCAGCAACCAGAAAAAGTGTCACAGGGGCTTTTCGGATCACAGAAAAGATTCTGGACAAAAAGGTGAGGATCAATACCGCCAGAAATGTAGCGATAACGATACTGTATTGTCTGCAGAAAATCCGATAAAAGAGCCAGCCTATGGCTCCGGTTAGACCGCAGAAGATCCATTGTTTTTTTGGAATATTAAATAATACGGCAAATGCTGAGGTTGCCAAAAATGCAATTATGATTTCAAATATCAGATTCATGATTTCCTCTTTTTCTCTAAAATAAAGTGTGAACGAGACCTACGCCGATGGCCATGCACATGGCTACAAGCAGTGCGTCGATTAGGCGGATGGTACCGGATAAGTAATCGCCATTAAAAAAGTCCCGTATGGAAGTGGTAAAGGGCACACCGGGCACCAGTATGATCAATCCCCCTACAACGATCATATCCGAATTCAACCCGGGAAATAATCGTGCGATAAATAAGCCCCCCATCGTAACAATGGCACTTTCCAGTACTGTCTGAATCATTTTGGACAGCTTTGCCTTACGAATATATTTCTGGCAAATGCACAAAAGCATACCTACGGGTAAGGCTGCGAGAGTATCGTAAATATTGCCGCCGAATAAAAAGCAGAATCCGGCCGCACCAATGGCACATGCCGCCAGCTCCAATAAAAAGGAGTTAGGCGGTGTTTTTAATATTTCGTCCATTTTTTCAAGCGCTTCTTCCAAGGGAAGGTTGTTTTCAACAATTTCTCTGGAAAGCTGGTTGATCATTGCAACTCGTCCTAAATTGGCAGAGGAAAGGGGGACATGCTTCACCTGTGTAGATCTTGTGGCATCATCCTGATGCAGGGTGACAAAGATTCCGTTGGAAATAGCGAATACATCGATATCTGCATGATAGGTTTTTGCTACCATCTCCATAGTGGTCTGGACTCGGGCAATTTCGGCACCGTTTAACAGCAGGGTTTCTCCCATGGAGGAAACCAGATTCAGGATCTTGGTACCGAGATCGCAGGTGTTTTTTGGGTTCGCAAC
>JAZUCP010000310.1:0-8514 GCA_045639165.1 Acetatifactor sp.
TGCAGTGGGTAATATGATCGGTGCAAATGTGGACCCCAGCCACTTATTCTGGCAGGGAATCGACCCTTGTGAGGCGATCAAGATGCTGAAGGGTGCCATTTACCACTTCCATGCAAAAGATACCAAGATCGATGATGCAAATACTTCTAAGATTGGTGTATTGGATACCCAGGGATATGGTGATATCCTGAATCGTTCATGGGTGTTCAGAACCGTAGGATATGGTCACTCCGCCGAAGTATGGAACAATATCATCAGCACATTGAAGGCTGTTGGTTACGATGGTGCTATCAGTATCGAGCATGAAGACGGGCTGATGAGTCCCAAGGAAGGACTGGAAAAGGCAGTTGCTTTGTTAAAAGAGACGATCATTTACGAGAATGCCGGTGCGATGTGGTGGGCATAAGATTGCATTTTGAGTAAATGATTTATGGTTAAAAGCTGCAAACATAGAATGTTTTCTGCAAATCTATGTTTGCAGCATTTATTTTGTGATTTGTCTTGAATATTTTCCTCATTTTTTGTATGCTTTAGAAACGGTAGGATTTGAGAGTGAATAAGAAGATTTGTGAAAGAAGTAAAAAAAGGAGGCCCCCTATGAGAATTGCAGGAAAAAAGATAACAGCTATCGCCAGTGACTTTGACGGAACCATCATCAAACACGGCATGCTTGCACCTACACAGCGTTTTTATGAACTGATCAATGAGTGCCTGGATCAGAATATTTTCTTTGTGGCTGCAAGCGGCAGGCAGTATGCAAATTTATATAGATTATTAAAGGATCTGCATAAGGAAATCGCTTATATTTCGGAGAACGGCAGTCTGGTCACTTATCGGGGAGAGGTAATCTATCAGGCCGTCATTGAGGACCGGCTGGCGAGGGAATTGCTGGAGGATATGCAGCAGGAGAAGGCGGATATCCTGGTGTCCGGCCCTAAAACGGCCTACGTATTGGACAAGAATCCGGAATTTGTCCGTCACATGATCGAAGTGGTAGGAAATGATATTACGGTGGTGAGGGATTTTAGGGAAGTGACAGAACCCATGATCAAGATTGCCATGGCCTTTCAGAATGGCATACCGGAGGAAGTGACAGCCCGTTATCATGCAAAATATGACGGCAGGCTTCAGGTAGTGGATGCAGGAAATGCCTGGTTTGATTTTAATCCCTTGGAGAGCAGCAAGGGGGTGGCTTTGGGTGTACTGGCCCGTAAGCTTGGTCTGGATATGAGTCAGATGGTTGTATTTGGCGATGGCGAAAATGATATTGCCATGTTGAAAGAAGGGGCAGTTTCTTTTGCAATGGAGACTGCCAAGCCAAATGTAAAGGCTCATGCGCATTATATTTGCAACTGTGTGGAGGATGTAATTCGCTACGGTCTGGATCAAGAGGAAACACTGAAAAATTATGCCATGGACTTGGCTGTGGCAGCAGGAGAGAGTCTGAAAGAAGCAGAAGAGTTCTGGAAATCACTTTCTGCAGATGAACAAATCCTGGAGGAATTTAATTATTTTTACACCAACAGGAATTTTTTGTGCAGGTATAAGGTGGCCGGTTACACCGTGGCAGATATCCTGGTGTGGCAGGTGGATCATTTTAAAGCTTATCTGGACAGGCATGACCAGGTCAACAGATATAATAGGGATAAGCTGGTATTTAAGGCCTTTTGGGTGCTACTTGACATGAGAAAAAATCCGAAGTTTTACACGGATAAACTGATGGGCGAAACCGGCACGGATTATGAGGGAAAATATAATTAATGTACCTTGTAAAATACATTATTTTGATACATTTGCACTTGAAAACAGCACAAATGGGTGTATAATATTTTACGGTATGTTTATTGATTTTTTATAATTAAATAAAGAAAGAGAGAGAAAAAAATGGAAGCTTTAAAGAACAACAAATGGATTAGAGCGGCTATTCCCGCATTGTTGCTTCACTGCAGTATCGGTACTGTTTACTGCTGGTCTATTTTCAGTCAGGAAATCGCTGATTACATCGGTCACTCAAAGGGTGCAACTGAATGGGCATTCAGTTTTGCGATTTTCTTCCTGGGTATGTCTGCTGCATTCCTTGGCAATGTTGTTGAAAAGGATATTCACAGATCTTCATTGATTGCTACTATCTGCTTTTCAGTAGGTATGGCTGGTACCGGTTTCTTCATTTATTATGGTGGTGCTCATAAGGGAAGCACTTTGGCACTGATCGGTATTTATCTTTGCTACGGTTTTATCATGGGTGTAGGTCTTGGTACCGGTTATTTATCACCTGTTAAGACTTTGATGCTTTGGTTCAAGGAGCGTAAGGGTCTTGCTACCGGTCTTGCAGTTGCAGGTTTCGGTGCAGCGAAGGCGATTGCCAGCCCTATCATGCAGTCTTTACTTGCAAACCTTGGCGAAGGCGGCATCTACAAGATGTTCTGGATTCTGGCTGCAGTTTACTTTGTAATGATGTTCGTTGGACATCTCCTGTTAACCAAGCCGGCAGGATGGCATGAACCTCAGGGTAAGGAAAGCAAGCCAAGCATTATCGCTGTTATTAAGACAAGACCTGTTGTGAACTATATTGGTATCTGGTTAATGTTCTACTTAAACATCACTTGTGGTCTTGCACTGATTTCTCAGGAAAAGATGATCGTTAAGTGTATCGGTCTTGCAAGTGCTGTAGGTATTGTATCTACTGTATCTGCTATCTTCAATGCAGGCGGACGTCTTGGTTTCTCAACCTGGGCTGACTCTATGAAGGACAGAAATACTGTTTACAAGATGATTTTCGTGATCTCTATCGTACTTACCGGTGCAGTTCTTTTCACCGGCGGTATCAAGAATGCAAATGGTAATGTGCTCTTAATCGTACTTGTACTGGCATTGATATTTATGGTAAATGCAGGTTACGGCGGAGGATTCTCTAACGTAGCTACTCTGCTTTCAGACCACTATGGAATGGGAAGCATCAGTGCATTGCACGGAATTACCTTATCTGCATGGGGATTTGCAGGTCTTACCGGTAACCAGATGGCAGCTTGGATCGTAAATACTTTCGGTAAGGAAGAGCAGATCGAGCATCTTTTGGCAGACGGTACTGTAGAGATGATCACAGTAAATCCTACAGGTTATCAGTATGTATTGTATGCAACTCTTGCACTGTATATTCTTTCACTTGTAATTGCATTGGTTATGGTTAAACCAAGTGACAAGGCGTTAGAAGCTAAGAAGGCAGCTTAATTAAAATATATATGATGAATGAAATGCCCCTTATCGGCTGAATTGCTGATAAGGGGCATTATTTGCCACACCACCTACAATCACAACCATCTAATTTTTTTGCCTATTTGATACATGACGATAGTGTCATAAAACAATGTTTCGCTTAATCAACCTTTGTGAAAACCCCATAAATACTGGAAAAACATATTAATGACACTTGTGTCGCATAAAAATCTGACATTTCTGCCATTTTTTTGCAATTTCTATTTGCAAAATAAAAAGAGGGTGCTATACTAAATATATCTACATTTATGGATAAGCAGAGGGATATTGTGCCGTTTGGCAGGTAATCCTACAGAGAAAGCAGGTACGTTTATGGGCGAGAAATCGTTGCAGAAAAAAAAGTATATTTTGGAAACAGCCAGAAAGGTTTTCATGGAGAAAGGATATAAGCGAGTTACCATGAAGGATATCGTAGAAGCTTGTGATATCAGTCGTGGTGGTTTGTATTTGTATTTTAATGGAACGGATGAGATCTTTATGGAAGTTCTGAAGATGGAAAGCGAAGAAGCAGATGATCTGTTTGGGGACAGTATCAAGGAAGATGCAACCGTAACAGATATTCTGATGTTGTTTTTATTGGAACAGAAGAAGGAGCTACTTCGTAAGAACAATAATCTTGTACAGGCTACATATGAATTTTATTTTGAGAACGATCTGCCCAAAAAGGAGAATCTGTTAAAGAACCAGTTTGACTCTGCAGTGTTTATCATTCAGAAACTGATCGAAGAAGGTGTGGAGAACGGTGAGTTCTTTTGCGAGGACTGTGAAGGGACCGCAAGAAATATTATGTACGTGATTGAAGGGTTGAAGATTTCTGCCCAGACCATTGGGGTTACAGAGAAGAGCGTGGATCGGGAGATCAAGTATCTGTTGCAGGGGCTTGGAGTGGAAGCGTAAGTGGATATAGAGTAAATAGACAGGAGGGAATTTCCCTCCTGTTTCTATGAAAGATTATTACGAATAATACAAGGTAAGTAATAAAAAACTTGTAAAATTTGTCGTTTTTATACTTGAGGAAAATGTATTTTACATATATAATTTATTCTAGGAAAATGTGACAGCATTTTTATGTGACAATAGACATGGAGGATATCATGGGAAACGTAAGACGTATCTATGTAGAAAAGAAAGCTCCTTATGCTGTGAAGGCGAAAGAGCTGAAAGAGGAACTGAAGAACTATTTAGGTCTGGACAATGTGGAAGCAGTCAGAGAATTTATCCGCTATGATGTGGAAAATATTTCTGATGAGATTTTTGCGAAGGCATGCAAGACTGTATTTTCTGAACCGCCGGTAGATGATCTCTATGAAGAGCAGATCGAGATTCCGGAAAAGGGACATGTATTCTCAGTGGAATACTTACCCGGTCAGTTTGACCAGAGAGCGGACTCTGCAGTACAGTGTGTTCAATTTTTGAAAGAGGATGAGAATCCTATCATCAAGACTGCAGTTACATATATGATCATCGGTGATATTACCGATGAAGAATTCAGCCGCATTAAGTCCTACTGTATCAACCCTGTGGATTCCAGAGAGACCGATATGGTTAAACCGGAAACTTTGGTAACAGTATTTGATGAGCCGGCAGATGTTGCGATTTTTGACGGATTCTGTGCAATGGATGAAGCTCAGTTAAAGGATCTGTACAATTCTCTGGGATTGGCTATGACCTTTAAGGATTTCCTGCACATCCAGAATTATTTCAAGAGTGATGAAGACAGAGATCCGTCCATGACGGAGATTCGTGTATTGGATACATACTGGTCCGATCATTGCCGTCATACCACTTTCTCTACAGAATTAAAGGATGTGGAATTTGAAGACGGTTATTATCGTGCACCGATTGAAACTACTTATCAGAGTTATTTAGATACCAGAGCAGAGATCTTCGCAGGAAGAAGTGATAAATTTGTCTGTCTCATGGATCTGGCTACCATGGCTATGCGTAAGCTGAAAAAAGAAGGTAAGCTGGACGATATGGAAAAATCAGACGAAATCAATGCTTGTTCCGTAGTTGTTCCGGTAGAAATGGAATATGACGGAGAAACCGTGACAGAAGAGTGGCTGGTATTCTTCAAGAATGAAACCCATAACCATCCTACAGAAATCGAACCTTTCGGTGGTGCGGCTACCTGTCTTGGCGGTGCGATCCGAGATCCCCTTTCAGGTCGTGGTTATGTATATCAGGCAATGCGTGTTACAGGTGCGGCAGATCCTACCGTTCCCGTATCTGAAACATTAAAGGGTAAATTATCCCAGAAGAAGCTTGTTCGCGGTGCAGCAAATGGTTATTCATCCTATGGTAATCAGATCGGTCTTGCAACAGGTTTTGTTAAGGAAATCTATCATCCCAATTATGTGGCTAAGAGAATGGAGATTGGTGCTGTTATGGGTGCTGCTCCGAGAAAGAATGTTATCCGTGAGACTTCTGATCCGGGTGATATCATTATCCTTTTAGGCGGAAGAACCGGACGTGATGGTTGTGGCGGTGCGACAGGTTCTTCAAAGGTTCACACAGAGGCTTCTATTGAAACCTGTGGTGCTGAAGTACAGAAGGGTAATGCGCCTACAGAACGTAAGATCCAGAGATTGTTCAGAAGAGCAGAAGTAAGTAAGCTGATCAAGAAGTGTAATGACTTTGGTGCAGGTGGTGTATCCGTAGCAATCGGTGAACTTGCAGACGGTCTGACCGTAGAGCTGGATAAGGTTCCTAAGAAATATGCAGGTCTGGATGGTACTGAACTTGCGATTTCCGAATCCCAGGAAAGAATGGCTGTGGTTGTAGATCCTAAGGATGTGGCTGAATTCCTCGGCTATGCATCTGAAGAAAACCTGGAAGCGATCCCGGTTGCAACTGTAACAGAAGATCCTCGTCTGGTTCTGATCTGGAGAGGTAAGAAGATTGTTGACTTAAAGCGTGCATTCCTTGACACCAACGGTGCACATCAGGAAACCGGCGTTAAGGTTGACATCCCTGTAAAAGAAGATAATTATTTTGATAAATATGCAATAAAAGCTGTAGAAGAAAAGGTTGAAGCAGGTCAGTTAAAAGACGCTTGGCTTACACTTTTGAACGATTTGAATGTATGTTCCCAGAAGGGTCTGGTGGAAATGTTTGACTCCTCCATCGGTGCAGGCAGTGTGCTTATGCCTTATGGTGGTGTGCATCAGTTGACAGAAACCCAGGCAATGGTTGCCAAGCTTCCTGTATTAAAGGGTAAGACCGACACTGTGACCATGATGAGTTATGGTTTCGATCCATATCTGTCAAGCTGGAGTCCATATCATGGTGCGATCTATGCGGTAGTAGAATCCATGGCAAAGATCGTGGCAAATGGTGGTGATTTCAACAAGATCAGATTCACCTTCCAGGAATACTTCCGTCGTATGTCAGAGGATCCGGCTCGCTGGAGTCAGCCTTTTGCAGCGCTGCTTGGTGCTTATGATGCACAGATCGGTTTCGGTCTTCCTTCCATCGGTGGTAAGGACTCAATGTCAGGTACTTTCAATGATATCGACGTTCCTCCTACACTGGTTTCCTTTGCAGTGGATATTGCAAAGCATCAGGAAATCGTAACTCCTGAATTAAAGGCGGCAGGCAATAAGCTGGTATTGTTCGAGATCGAAAAGGACGAATATGACATTCCTGTATATGATGAAGTAATGAAGCTCTATGATGCAATTCATGAGTTGACCTTAAATAAAGCAATTGTTTCTGCATATGCACTTGATTCCAAGGGTGCAGCGGCAGCAGTGGCTAAGATGGCATTCGGTAACAAGCTGGGTGTAGCTGTAGAAATGAATCCTAAGGCATTTTTCGCAAATGGTCTGGGTAATATTGTGGCTGAAGTTGCAGCAGATAAGCTGGCTGTATTGGAAGCAGCAGGTGTAGATTACACAGTAGTTGGTACTGTAACAGAAGAAGCTGCATTTGCGATCGGCGAAGAAAAGATTACTATGGAGGAAGCTTTGAAGGCATGGACAAGCAAGCTTGAGAAGGTATTCCCTACCAAGGCTGTAAAGGATACAGATGCAGTTTCAAGTGATGTTTATAAAGCAGACAGCATCTATGTATGCAAGAATAAGATTGCTAAGCCTACTGTATTTATCCCTGTATTCCCGGGTACCAACTGTGAATACGACTCCACCAAGGCATTTGAAAGAGCCGGTGCAAATGTCATCACCAAGGTATTCAAGAATATGACTGCTGAGGATATCAGAGATTCCGTTGCAGAATTTGAAAAATCAATCGCTCAGGCACAGATTATTATGTTCCCGGGCGGATTCTCAGCAGGTGATGAACCTGATGGAAGTGCGAAGTTCTTTGCAACCGCCTTCCAGAATGAGAAGATGAAGGAAGCTGTTATGAAGCTTCTGAATGAAAGAGATGGTCTTGCTCTTGGTATCTGTAATGGTTTCCAGGCATTGATCAAGTTAGGTTTGGTTCCTTATGGTGAGATTGTAGGCCAGAAGGAAGATTCACCTACTCTGACATTTAACACCATCAACAGACATATCTCTAAGATGGTTTATACAAAAGTTGTTTCCAATAAATCTCCTTGGTTACAGGGTGCAGAATTAGGTGCTACCTATTGTAATCCTGCTTCTCACGGTGAAGGACGCTTCGTAGCTCCTAAGGAATGGATCGACAAGCTCTTCGCAAATGGTCAGGTTGCTACTCAGTACGCAGATATGAATGGCAATATTTCCATGGACGAAGAATACAATATCAATGGTTCTTATGCATCCATCGAAGGTATTACCTCTCCTGATGGCCGTTGCTTTGGTAAGATGGCTCACTCTGAAAGAAGAGACAGAGCTGTTGCTATCAACATCTACGGCGAACAGGATATGAAGATCTTTGAAAGCGGTGTAGCTTACTTTAAGTAAAAGAACTGAGTTTTTAGGTTTTTAAATTTTATATAAAAATCTGAGTTTCCTTAAAATTCATTGAAGTCTGAATGCCGGTGCGGAGTCTGTTCTGTACCGGCATTTGGAAACATCTGAAGCAGCTTTTGCTGGTCATTTGAGACATTTCAGTCTTTTGAAGTGTTTTTTCGGTCATCTGAAATATATTGAAATCCCTAAATCATCCGTCCAAAAATCTGTAAAAGCGAGGTGAAAGTCATCTGAAATTTATTAGAATTCACTGATCGTCCGCCGAAAAACACTAAAAAGCAAGAAAAAAGTCAACTGAAATCAATCAAATTTCATCAATCATCCGTCGTAAGTACAAAAAAGC
>JAZUCP010000311.1:0-1601 GCA_045639165.1 Acetatifactor sp.
CATTCTCTGGATTTCAATATGTGGGTCTTACGCTTCAACAAAAAACGGATATCCAATTGGATATCCGTTTTTGTTGAAGCGCGAGACGGGGATCGAACCCGCGACCCCCTCCTTGGCAAGGAGGTGCTCCACCGCTGAGCCACTCGCGCATGTTATCTTGTTCCTCGGAACAAGATTTATCATACAGCATGTAAATGAATTTGTCAACAACTATTTTTGAATTTTTTTAAAATTATTTTCTGTTTGAAAAATTAATGCAATTTATTTAAAAACATTTTTATTAAGGGTAAAGACTTTCATCAAAATATATGCTAGAATATAATAAAAGATGATATATTTGGAGGGATTTTCGTATATGGGAGAGAGAACCTATAATACGGGTACGTTGTTAAAAAGGTTTTTACCTTATTATAAAAATTATTGGGGGATCATGGTGAAGGATTTGTGCTGTGCAGCATTGACTACATCGTGTGAGCTGGTACTGCCCCTGATCATGAGATATATTACCAATGAAGCCATCGGCGGAGCTGCCACATTATCCATTAAGGTAGTATGTGGACTGGGTACTTTGTACTTTTTGTTAAGAGTGGTGGATTGTCTTGCAAATTATTATATGGCCAATAAGGGGCATATCATGGGTACCATGATCGAGACCGATATGAGAAGGGATGCATATAATCATCTGCAGAAGCTTTCCAATACATATTTTAATAATACGAAAGTGGGACAGATCATGGGACGTATTACCAGTGATTTGTTTGATGTAACGGAATTTGCACATCACTGTCCGGAAGAGTTTTTTATTGCAGGTATCAAAGCGGTGATCTCATTTATCATATTGATTAGAATCAATGTGCCGCTGACCTTGATCCTGTTTCTTTGCATTCCGCTGATGATCGGTGTATGTATGCCTTTGAACTTTTTTGTTCGCAGTACTTTCCGTAAGCAGAGAAATCAGATCGGTGAATTGAATGCCCGTATTGAGGATAGTCTGCTTGGTCAGAAGGTTGTGAAGGCTTTTACCAATGAAGATGTAGAGATTGAAAAATTTGAAACGGATAATCTGAAATTTTTGGATATCAAGAAGCTGTCCTATAAATATATGGCCCTGTTCCACACAAGTATCCGAATGTTTGATGGTCTTATGTATCTGATCGTATTGGTGGCAGGAAGCTTTTTTATGCTCAAGGGCGGTATTGAAGCCGGGGATCTGGTGGCCTATTTGATGTACGTGTCTACATTGATTGCCACCATCAGACGTATTATTGAATTTGCAGAGCAGTTCCAGAGAGGAATGACGGGTATTGAGCGTTTCTTGCAGATTATTGATGCAGATATCGAGATTTTTGATGAGCCGGATGCTGTGGAATTAAAGGCCCCCAAGGGAGATATTTGCTTTGAAAATGTAGGTTTTGAATATCCGGACGACCACAATCTGGTATTCACCAATCTGAATCTAAAAATCCATGCGGGAGAGAAACTGGCAATCGTAGGTCCTTCCGGTGGCGGTAAGACCACTCTTTGTAATCTGATCCCACGTTTTTATGATGTCACAGAAGGAAAGATTCTTATTGACGGAGAGGATATTAGAAAGTTCACGT
>JAZUCP010000312.1:0-8416 GCA_045639165.1 Acetatifactor sp.
CTCTAATTCTACCACATCTCTATTTCTGATAATTCTTGCCAAAACAGGGCTAATGTGAAACACATTAGCCCATGCATTGAAATCTGCTTTTTTAGCAGCTACTAACCATTTTTCCCTTTTCATTCAAAAACCCTATTATTCTTCACTTACTTTCTGCGGAAACTTCTCACGAAGCACATACCACAGCGGACCAGCCAGACAGATGGACGAATAAGTACCACATAAGATACCTACCATCAGAGGAAGCGCAAACTCCTGAATACTGGTCACACCCAGAATGTACAACACTGCTACCATGATAAAGGTGGTCAATGAAGTGAATACACTTCTTGATAATGTATCCGTAATACTTGCATTGATAACGCCCTCCAGCGTATCCTTTCTTGTCATCAAATGCATAGATTCACGAATACGGTCAAAGATAACGATGGTTGCATTAATGGAGTAACCTACAATTGTCAGCATACAAGCTATAAAGGTATTACCTACAGACACTCTTGCAACTGCGTAGAATGCCAGTACGATCAACACATCATGCAAAAGTGCTGTTACACTGCTGACACCGAAACGGATATCACTGAATCGGAATCTGATATAAATCAACATACATACAATTGCCACTATAACCGCAATGATGGTATCTGATTTCATCTCGTCACTAATGGTGGAACTAATGGTTTCCGATGTAATCATGGATTCCTTCACACCAAAACGACTCATAAACATCTCATTTAAAGCTTCTCTTTCTTCTACATTCAAAGAAGAACTCTTGAAAATGATTTCACTGGAATCCTGTACTGTCTGAATCTGTACCGCACCGCCTGCGATCTCTTCCACATAAGGAAGTACCTTTTCATTTACTTCATCCAAAGTCATACTTTCTGCAAAAGTAACTGTTGTAGCAGTACCACCCTTGAACTCCAGACTGTAATTCAGCGTATCACCGGTTGTCACCTTATTTACACCCAGAACCACAAAACCTGCCAGGATCACTGCAACGGAAGAAATAAAGAATACCTTTTTCTTACCAAGGAAATCAATACTTTTACGTTTTCTACCCACACCATACCATTTTTTCTTCTTAAAGCCTAAACCATATAGTGCATAAATCGCCCATTTTGTAATGAACATGGCGGTAAACATGGACAATGCAATACCCAGTGCCAATGTCTGTGCAAAGCCTTTTACCGTACCGGGACCCAATACCCAAAGAACACCTGCTGCGATCAGAGTAGTCACATTACCATCGATAATTGCAGAGCTTGCTTTCGAAAAACCTTTCTGAATCGCTTCCTTAACCGTTGCTCCTTCACCCAATTCCTCACGAATACGGGCAAAGATAATTACATTTGCATCCACTGCCATACCAACGGACAAGATAATACCTGCAATACCGGACAATGTCAGAGTCAGATCAAAGCCTCTGATCAGCCATACTACCATTGCTACATATAAGCTCAATCCCAGCGATGCAGCCACACCTGCAATATAATACACTGCAATCATGAAGATCATTACGATCACAAAACCAATTAAACCTGCTTTTAAACTGGTGGAGATTGCTTCCACACCAAGCTGAGCGCCTACCACCTTAGAATGCAATTCTTCCAGCTCCAGCTTCAAACCACCGATTCGAATGGTGGAAGCCAACTGCTCCGCCTCTTCAAAACTGGCTGAACCGGAAATCTGTGCGGTACCCTCTGTGATCACACTCTGTACTTGGGGTACACTTACAAATTCTCCATCATAATAAATACCGATGGTTTCCTGATTCTTGTTATACGCACGCTCAGTGGCTTTAGCAAACTTCTCCTTACCTTCATCCGTCATGGTCAAGCTTACTACGATCTCCGTATTGCCCATCTGGTTCTGGTAACCGCCTGCCTGTGCATCCTTAATATCCGTACCTACAACGGCAATGGAACCATCCTCTGTCAACTCTTCCAAACTGCGGTCCAGAGTATAGGCATATCCTACACTACCGTCTGCACCGGTTACGGTTTTCATGGAATAATTGACCGTTCCGTCCTCTGTAGTTTCATGGATAAAATACAACTGGCCCGGTTTTCCAAGCTCCTGCAAAATCTTATTTGCATCCGTTACGCCCGGAATTTCAATATTAATACGGTCTGTTCCTTCCTTATACACAACTGCTTCCGTACTGTAGCCTTCCACACGCTTTTGCAGCTTGCCGATGGTATCCGCCATATCTGTTGCGTCCGGCTCCTCTTCTCCCACTACCTGATAAGTAATGCTCACACCACCTGCCAGATCCAGACCAAGCTTAATATCCTTTGCGCTATAAGAACCATATGCGTCAATACCGAAGAAATCAATATATGTAACTCCTAACAATGATATAATCATTGCGATTAACACTATTATTGCTTTACTTTTTTTCATGTCAACATGTTACCTCCAATCTAAAGATTGATTATAGCATGTTACACGATATTTGTAAAACACTTTTTCTCAGCTCAACATCCCGCCAAGCATTCCCCCGCCTATACATAAAAGCATTGTGGTCAATGTATTACTGTTAGGAACCACTCCCGTTCTTCCCGCAAACCAGGATACGAGCAGGAGAATCACAAAATACGCACCTCCCACAGCCATTCCCCAAAGGAATTTTCTCTTTTTCAGCTTTTTCCCGGTCAAAAATCCACCCAGGAAAGTACTTCCCGCATAGACCAGGATCATCAATAGGGACACTGTTTTTTCCGAAAGCCCTACCTTATACAGAAAAAAAGCCATCATCAAAAGCATTCCCAAAGTAACAAGATAGGACAGCAGCAAATTCTTCAAAGGAACCATCAAGCTGTTTATACCTTCCTCATATCGACCTGTCATTTTTTCCATCTTTTCCTCCATTCTGACACCTAAGAAACAATAAATTTTCTATTAAATTGTATTCAGACCATCGGTATAACTTGACATTTCTTATATAAATATTGTAATATCAATAACAAATACATAAAAAAGGAGTGGTTTTCATGCCTGACGCCTCGAGTGTCATACAATTAATTACCTTATTAACCCTAATACTGCTTTCTGCTTTTTTCTCTTCCGCGGAAACCGCATATCTGACCGTCAATCGCGTTAAGATACGTACCCTTGAAGAAGAAGGCAATAAGCGTGCTGCCAGAGTCAACAAAATCTTAGACAAGTACAGTAAAATGATCAGCACCATCCTGATCGGCAATAATATTGTAAATATTTCCGCATCAGCAATTGCTACTACCCTTGCGATCCGTATCAATCTGGTTGTAGGTATCGCAACCGGTATCCTGACAGTCATTATTCTGCTGTTCGGTGAGATCATTCCCAAGACTTGGGCTAAATTATATAGTGAGCGTATTGCTCTTGCATACAGCGGGATCGTCTATCCTCTGATGTTTATACTTACACCGGCTATCGTCATTACTGATTTTTTGTCCAGACTGATCATGAAGCTTTTACATATTGATCCCAACAAAAAAATGGAGGCCATGACGGAAAGTGAATTAAAGACTTATGTGGATGTAAGTCACGAGGACGGCGTTATCGAATCGGAAGAACGTGAAATCATTTACAACGTTTTTGACTTTTCAGATGCAGTTGCCAAGGACATTATGATCCCCCGTATCAATATGGTCAGTGTAAATGTGGAGGATTCCTATGGTAAAGTTCTTGCCGTGTTCCGGGAGTCCATGTATACCCGATTGCCTGTATACCAGGACACAAAAGAAAATATCATTGGCTTTATCAATGTCAAAGACTTTATTCTGATCCGCAACCATGGTAAATTCTCCATCCGCAATATTATGCGAAAAGCACATTATACCTACGAGTATAAGAAGACGGCTGACCTGATGCTGGAGATGCGAGAAAAATCGGTCAATGTAACCTTCATATTGAATGAATACGGTGCAACCGTTGGTATGATCACTATGGAAGATCTGTTAGAAGAAATCGTAGGTGAGATTCGTGACGAATATGATGGTGATGAAGAAGAAAACATCATTGAAACCGGGGAACGCACCTATCTTGTAAAAGGCAGCATGAAGCTTGACGATATCAACGATGCATTAGATACTGAGCTGGATTCTGAAGACTACGATTCCATCGGCGGTATCATTATCGAATGCCTGGATCGTCTTCCTGAAGAGCACGAAGAAGTGGAACTGGAAAATGGTATTAAATTGAAAGTCATGAGCATTATCCAAAACCGGATTATGAGCGTCCAGATGATCATCCCTGAAAATGAAGATGAGGAAGTCTCTTCCGCTGAAGAGCTTTCAACCAATAAGAGTGAAAAAGCTGAGGATTAATTCCCCAGCTTTTTTAATGGGCTGTTTTCAGCCTATCGCCTATCTTATGGTCATCAGTATACCGTCCGCAATGGCTACAGCAATCTCATCAAACTGTTCATCAAATATGATATTATCAGAGTCCGTATTGATAAATCCCACCTCCACCAATACCGCCGGCATTTTGGTTCGATTCAATACAGCAAGATTTTTTCTTTCAAACACCCCTATGTTCCGAAACCCTACCATTTCCAACTGTTCATTGATGTTTTCTGCCAGTCTATAAGCTGCACCATAACGATTGTAAATCAGACTTTCCACCCCATTATATTGATTAGGAATGGGACTGGAATTGCGGTGAATGGATACAAAATAATCCGCATCCGTCAGATTTGACTCCTGCGCTTTCTGAAATGGCGACTCATACACATCCGTAGTCCTGGTATAATAAACGTCCACATCATTTGCCTCCAAGATTGCTCCAACCGCCATAGTCAGGGCCAGTGCATCATCCTTCTCCTGTCGTCCATTGTAAACTGCTCCCGGATTGGCTCCTCCATGATAGGAAATGAGGCAATTCAAACTTATCTCTACAATTCAAAAAATCATTTTCCTTTCAAATTAATTATTGACATTTATTTTTTTATAAAATATTCTATTATTACATTTTGCAATTATATATACCAAGGAGGATTTTTTATGGATACTGATAATATTTTATTCTGGAATGCTTTATTACAAACTTTTATTATGTTTGTAACTGTGGTCGTAACATGGTTTATCTATCAGAGAAGACAAATAGACATAAGAAAAGATGCTGCCAGACGAATACTCGTAGAATATGAAACCAGTGTGGATTTACTAATAGATATTAAGCAAATAATTTCACCGGACGCAAGTAATTACGATGTTATGAAATTACTTGCTATTAACTTTTATGATTATAGTTATTGGAAAAATCATAACCATATTCTTTATCGAGAACTCAATGTTAGTGAGTTCAAAAATATTAACACATATTTTAATAAACTTAAAAACATGTGTGATACTTTAGGTATGATAAAAAATCTTACTGAGGACGAAATTAAAAACTTATACGGTAATGCAGCTATGGAAAAGGCCTTACATAATAATGATTGTCCGGCTAACCTTTCCTTATGTATCGTTTTACCTAAAGAATATACAATTCCAATACTTGAAGCATGCAAAGAAATGGATCTTTTAGTTAAAATTTTCCCTAAAGAGAAAATCGAATCATTAAGTAAATAAAGTCAACCTTCAACACTAAAGTTTGGCTACAGTCTGAGCCCAGGGTAACTGCCCTGGGCTTTAATAATTATCATCTTATTTGGTTATGCTTTCAGCAGCTTCCCACCTTCAAGCAAATCCAGCATCCTCAAATTCTGCTCCGCGGTGCCGGAATAATTCACAATACCATTCACCGCCGCGATCTTCTTGCGGAATGCATAGGAGCTGTCAACACCAATCTTATTGAGGGAATCAATCAGAGTGAATTCCGGTGTTTGGTAATACTCAGGAGCTACCGCAGTTTCTTTGATATCATAGTAACACTCATTCATATCCACATTTCCGTTGATGCCATCCACCCTGCCGGAAGATGTAAACTGCCAGCCCCACAATTCCCCGGATTTGACTGTTGGTCGATACTTCTCATTCGGAGTAGTGCCAAACTGCATTACATTGTATCCGTTATAGTATCTTGCGATCCAAGTATGATCATCGAACAAGTCCAGATTCACTTCCCCGGTCTCATAGCGGTACTTACCCATGTAAAGACCAAATTCAAAGCCGGATCTAAGAACCTCTTCCTTAAACGCCTGCACGATCTTTGTCAGTGCCACGGTGCTAAGTGCCATCTGTGTAGCATCCTCTACGTCCATCCAGATCACCGTATTTTTGCTTGGAAGTACACCGTAGCCTCTTAATACCTCTACTACCCGTTTAACTTCTGCAACAGCTTCAGACACGCTCAGAGCATAGCTGTATTTATAGAAGTCCATTGGGATATTGTTGGCAAGGCATCCTTTGATATTGGATGCCAGTTGCTTATCCGGATTACCACTACGTCTTACGGATCTGAGGATGGCAAACTGCACACCTGCAGCTTTTACCTTCACCCATTCGATATAGCCCTGATTGTCTGATACGTCAATTCCTAACATTCTGCCCATTTCTCAGATCTCCCTTCGCTTCCAATCTCTCTACTGATTCCATATCCTCTGCATCGGGCAATTCCTCTGTATATTTCCCCAAAAACTTTCGGACTGCAATCCATAATCTCTTAACCGGCAATCCGCACAATGTCATATTTTTTAATACCGATACTATCTCGTAACATAAGTATAGCAATCCGAAGAATTCAGCCAGTCCGATAACACTAATACTCTTTGGAAAATATGCCCTGACATTCTCCGGGATAAACCCGATCAGGTTTATATGTATCAGCCTATCAACTATTGCCAGAAATACCAGTGATACCAGCATGGAAATCTTGCGGATGGCACCATCGATACCTACACTGCTGTTAAAGCTATGCTGCTTGATTGCTCTTCCTGCTCCGAAAAGGGTGTCCATTACCACCGCAACGATCACCAGTTCAATAATTACATTCTCTGCTAAAGCAGTTAATAAGTTTGTTATAATGCCCACGTTCATATTTTGTTCCTCTCTTCTTTAAAAATAAGAGCCAACTATTTCCGTTTTGGAAACAATCGGCTCAGTGGCTCTGTGTTATTCAGTTGCCGAGTCTTCCTCGGTTACTTCCTGCCAGTAACTTGGCATTACATCCGGATTCCATACGACTGCAACTCCTTCGGGAGCTACGCAGATGTACTTAACGCCGTTGTATGTAACCTTGGCACCGGCATAATATGCATCATGTGCACCAGTCGGGGCTATGTACTCAGGATATTCATCCGAGATGTCTTCCTCGGGTTCTTCCGGCAGTTCTTCTGTTCCTGCACTCTCCAATGCTTTGATACGCACCTTCAAGGCTTCCAACTCCTTAAACATTGCGTCCATACGTTCCTGCAATCCAGCGTAGCTGTTCTCGGGCAGGGCATTCTCTCTGGCCAGAGCAACAAGCTCATTGCGTTCTTCTTCCGTGATACTTCCCTGCACCCAGAAGGTATCAATCTTTGTGAGCATGTCCGCCAGCTCATATCGTTTACTTTCGATTACTGATTTGATTACTTTGTACATGGTCTATCTCCTCTCTTATACATGCAACTGTTCCAGTGCTGATATTCTCTCAAGAGCATCGTTAAATGCTGTCACTGGCACATAATTCTGTGCTATATGAGTTTTCGTATCTGCCACATACTTCACTTCCATCCATGCATCTGCATCATTCGAAATGTTTGTTGTTGGCTTGTTTGTGTGTAGTGCTTTGTATGCTGCGATTTCTTCATCGGTCATTTGTGTTTCGATTGGAGTAGCGAGGATGTACTGGATTTTAACACTATTATCGCTAATCCACTTCTTTAACTCTTCGACTGTAGATATTTTCGTTTCTGTAAAACGAATGCATATTCTACCATTTTGTGATACCATTTCATCTGTCGCAATGTAGTCGCCTGCTTCCCAACTGGATGTTTTGTATAGCTGTACCAAATGTGAGCACATTACTGTGCAGTGCTGTGTTCTAATTGCATCAACATAAGTCGCATAACGACGGTCTGTTGGGTTATCAATCGCACCTACCTCGTACCACACCGCATCTGGTGGAACTTCACCAACCCTCTGCACATAAACCCCATTAACACCATCTGCGGTATCGCCAATATAATACTGTTGTTCTTCATCATCCCAATATACACCAGCCATGTGTACAGGACTTGACTTGATAACGTCTGGAATAGTCTGACCAAGTGGGATTCCTGGAAGTACTCTGTCGAGATGGATGGTTTGCTCTGTGTAGGGTTCGTATGGTGTTGCTTCTGTACCTTCTTCTAACTGAATACAAGCTCTTTTCCCACTAAGTGTAGTGAATACTTCAAATGTTTTAGCGTTCTTTATTTGATTATACTTTGTACCAGTAGTCCAAGAAGTTTCGTTACTGTTAGCGAGTATATTATTCGCAGAATCTCTCCATAAAATCTGACAGT
>JAZUCP010000313.1:0-1815 GCA_045639165.1 Acetatifactor sp.
ATATCTCCCCATTTTCTTTCCTCATAGATGATCTTTCTGGCATCCTTGCCGATATCCTCCCTGGTCAAAAGAGGGATCTTCGCCAGATCTTCCTTGCTATCCTCTGCCTCCTGATATTCATGAAGTGCAGCCGTATCCTCCACGATTTTCTGAAGCTCCTGCGCCGTCATGGAAGCCCGTAAAGCCGCCAGCTTATCCTTCATAGCAATATCTCGCTCTTCCGTCAGACCTTTTCTGGGCTTTAAAATCACAATGGACTTGTGGGTATTTTCTACCAGATATTTCTTCACCAATGCTTCAAAATATCCGTTTTCCACATTGGCACGAAGCTTTTTAAAGGTTTCATTGGCTTCAATGTGCACAAAAGGCTTGGTATCATCATAGAGCCAGCTATCCAACATCTGCAGACCATAGATCAGTCCCTTAGGTGCGGAGCCAAAGTCCGCCTCACGATATTTAAATTCATAATAATTAATGCCTGCCAGCAAAGCCTTAGGATCAAATCCCTTGGTGCAGACCTCCTCCAGCACTTCATCGATGGTTGCCAGGAAAGCCTCCTCCTGCTGCATATCCGTATCCTTTGCAACGATGCTGAACAAAGGCTGCTTCAAACCATTATCGTAGGTGCTGAATACATCCTTACCAATTCCCTTATCCAAAAGAGCCTGCTTCAAAGGCGCTCCCGGTGCAGAGCACAGAGCATAGTCAATGATCTGGAAGCCCAGATAAAGATCCTTGTCCAGACTGTCACCCACTGCCATATTTAAGCTCAGGTATGCACTTTCTTCTTCTTTTTCAGTGTCGCTGATGGGGAATTCCCGCACCACTCTTCTGGCTTTCTCAAAAGGCTTCTGGGTTTCGATCTGGCTGTTTACAGTGATCTGCTCGAAATGAGACAGGTATTTTTCATCAATAAACTGCAGTCTTTCCGCCATATCCCCATTACCATACAGATAAATATAGGCATTGGAAGGGTGATAATATCTGCTGTGGAACTGCTTGAAATCCTCATATGTCAAAGTAGGGATGCAGTCCGGATCGCCGCCGGATTCAAAGCCATAGGTGGTATCCGGGTAGAGGGAATTCATCATCTCCCGCATCATTACATCATCCGCAGAAGAAAATGCCCCCTTCATTTCATTATAAACCACTCCGTTAATGGTCAGATCGTCCTCTAAGCTTTCCATTTCATAATGCCAGCCTTCCTGGAGGAAAATCTTTTCATTTTTATAAATATTCGGATAAAGCACTGCGTCCAAATATACATGCATCAGGTTCTGGAAGTCCTTGTCATTGCAGCTTGCCACAGGGTAAACGGTCTTATCCGGGTAAGTCATTGCATTTAAGAAGGTATTCAGGGAGCCCTTCACCAGCTCCACAAAAGGATCCTTAATGGGAAATTCCTTTGAGCCACAAAGCACGGAATGCTCCAAAATATGTGCCACACCGGTTGAATCCGTGGGTGTGGTCCGAAAACCGATATAAAATACTTTATTATCATCATCATTGGTGATCAGGGCCACTCTTGCACCTGATTTTTTATGTTTCAAAAGATAAGCGATGGAGTTTAAATCCCCGATCTCTCTTTTTTCCAGCACTTGATATGCTGCTAAATCTTCTATTCTCATGTTCATTTCCCCTTTTTATACCAAAAATCCTACCAGACCCAGCTTGCTGATGATCAGCTCCTGGATAAAAATACCTGCCCGCTCTTTTTCATCCGGTGTCATTTTGGCGAAGTCTTGCAGAGACATTACCTCTGTTTTATAGATCTGCTCTTTTCTGCCAAAAATATTCTTCTTGATTATGGATCGG
>JAZUCP010000314.1:0-2583 GCA_045639165.1 Acetatifactor sp.
AGCTTTTCCTTCCGGGAAGGCACCGCCTTTTTGATCGGTAATGAGGGAAATGGCTTAAAAAAAGAAACGGCGGATCTGGCCACGGCCTATTTGAAGATCCCTATGGAAGGTCAGGTAGAATCTTTAAATGCTGCCATTGCAACCTCTCTTTTGATGTACGAGGCGCACAGACAGAGACAATAACGAAGGATGAAAGGCAACTGCTATGAAAATAGGATTTATTGGTTTGGGAAATATGGCAACAGCCATTATCGGAGGCATTTTGAAGAAGGGACTTGCAGCACCGGCAGATATCTGCGGGGCAGATAAGTATGTTGCTGCCTGCGAAAAGGCAAGGCAGTCCTTTGGGATTGAAACTTGTACGGACAATTGCGAAATTGTAAAGCGGGCAGATTTACTGGTATTGGCAGTCAAGCCCATCTTTTTCCCGGAAGTTATGGAAGAAATCAGGGAGATAGTCAGACCGGAAACTGTGATCGTCAGTATTGCAGCCGGCAAGACGATTAGATATATCGAGGAAGGACTTAAGAAACCGTCAGTCAAGATCGTACGCTGTATGCCGAATACACCGGCGTTGGTGGGAGAGGGCTGTACGGGAGTCTGTGCCAATAAAAATGTGACCGCGGAAGAGTTGGAGAAGGTCCTGAATTTAATGCAGTCTTTTGGTGTGGCAGAGGTTGTGCCGGAGAGTCTGATGGATACGGTAGTAGGTGTCAGCGGCAGTTCCCCAGCCTATGTATTTATGTTCATTGAGGCCATGGCGGATGGAGCTGTGGCGGCAGGTATGCCCAGAAAACAGGCTTATCAATTCGCTGCACAGGCAGTGCTTGGAAGTGCCAAAATGGTGCTGGAAACAGGGCTTCATCCGGGAGAATTAAAGGACATGGTTTGTTCTCCGGGAGGCACCACAATCCAGGCTGTAAAGGTGTTGGAAGAGAAGGGAATGAGAGGGGCTATCATGGATGCCATGGAAGCCTGCATAGAGCGATCAAAGAAGCTGTAAAAGGCTTCTTTTTTTGCGGATTTTAATAAAAATAGGGGATTTTCAGTTAAAAAAGCCTAAAAATCACTTGAAAATTAAGGAAATCTTAAAAGAAAGGGTTGACAAAGAAAAAAACAAGTGCTAATATGCCACTCGTAACAAATGTAACATATTTGTAATAATTTATTCAAAAAGATGATATAATTTATTGCAGATGCTCTATTTGGAGGTTAAGACAATGGCAATTAGCAAAAGACTGCTTACTGTCGTTGCAAGCCTGTGTCTCACACTGGTGCTTGCAGGTACAGAAAGCATGACCGTCTATGCTGGCAACAATACTTACCTGGATTCGTTCAATAGCGGTGTAGCAGCTATGCTGGATTCCAATACAGAAAACGCAGCAGAACTTATGTTAGCTACAGAAAGAAATATATCAAGAGCTTCTTCGCAAGAAGAGGAAAAAGAATCAACATTGGTTATGGCCAATGTAAAGAATGTTCTGAATATCAGAGAGACAGCCAGTAACGACGGAAAGAAAATCGGAAAAATATACAAGGACTGCGGTGGTATCATTCTGGAGCGTAAAGACGGATGGACCAAGATTCAGTCCGGCAACCTAATCGGTTGGGCAAATGACAAATATCTGCTTTTTGATGAAGAGGCAGAGGCATTGGCCGCAAGTGTGGGAAAAAATATTGCGGTAATTACAGAGGACGCGGTGAATATTCGTAAAGAAAAGAGTACCGAAGCTGAGGTCTACGGTGTAATGACCAAAGGAAATATTCTGGAAATTATCTCTGTAGATGAAGATGGATGGATTTGTGTAGACATGGGCGGTAATGACGGATATGTACTGTCCGAATTGGTGGAACAGCAGTTCCAGATCGACTATGGTGAGACAAATGATGAGATTAAGAAACGTCAGGAGGCGGAAAGAGAAGCCAAGCGTCATCAGAATTACGGTGAATATACCACGGATGCGGATACCAAACTCCTGCTTGCAGCATTGATCCATTGTGAAGCACGGGGAGAAAGCTATGAGGGACAGCTTGCAGTAGGTGCAGTTGTTATGAATCGTGTGAGAAGCAAGGCTTACCCGGATACCATCCATGGTGTTATCTATGCGTCAGGTCAGTTTACACCTGCTATGAATGGTAAAGTAAACAAAGTATATGAATCAGGAAAGATTAATGAAAGCTGTATCAGGGCGGCAGAAGAAGCCCTTTCCGGTGTATCCAATATCGGAGATCTGACCCATTTCAGAAGAAATGACGGAAGAGACGGTATTGTGATTGGTAATCATGTATTCCACTAAAGATGTAACCCCGACTGTACAAAGTCGGGGTTTTGTATAAATCAGACCGGAACAACCCCTAAAGTGCGGAAACTGCCATATTAAGGCATGAAAAAGTGTGAAGAAATCTATTGATACGGATGGTAAAATGTAGTATATTATAAGTAACTTACAAATACTTATAAGTTAAGACTTAAAGAAGGGGTGGTTTATTAATGAAGGAACTGATCATATGGCTGGTATTGTTGATTCTCTTTATCGGTATGGAAGCAGCAACTTTAGGTCTCACAAGTATTTGGTTTGCGGG
>JAZUCP010000315.1:0-3106 GCA_045639165.1 Acetatifactor sp.
GGATTGTCAGAAGTAATAATGGTTAAATCTGCTAATTTTCCACTCACTTCTCCCATTTCAAATCTACGCAGTTTGGAACGGTTTCCACCACAGCCAAAAACACATACCAAACGGTTAGGTTCATATTCTTTTAATGTTCCAAGCAGACTCTCTAAGCCAAACGCATTATGAGCGTAATCAATCATCAATGTGAAATCATCGGATACTTTTACCAATTCAATACGGCCTTTTACTTTTGCTGCTAAAAGAGCTTTTTTAATATTTTCCTCCGACACTTCAAAATGACGACAGATAGCAATGGCTGTAAGAGCATTATATACACTGAATCGTCCCGGTGTGGACACCTTCACATCCATATTCATAATACCGCTTACGTTAAATTCCACGCCCAGCATACCATTTTCTCTTAAAAGAGTCACCTCCGACGCACGGACATCTGCCTGGTCCGAGAAACCAAATCCTTCAATGGTACAAGTGTGTCCCTCTATTACCTGTTTGCAATGGATATCATCCATATTTACGATACCCACCTTGCACTGCTTAAATAATAAGCCCTTACACGCCATGTATTCCTCAAAGCTTGCATGCTCATTGGGACCAATATGATCCGGCTCCAGATTGGTAAAGATACCGATATCAAACATAAAGCCCTGACTTCTGTGCTGCATCAATGCCTGGGAAGAGACCTCCATTACCACTGCATCCATTCCAGCTTCCACCATTTGCGCAAAATAAGACTGCAGAATGTAGGATTCCGGTGTGGTATTCAATGCGGGAATATGTTTCTCCCCGATAATGGTCTCAATAGTCCCCACAAGTCCCACCTTGTATCCAGCATTTTCCAAAATAGACTTCATCAGATAAGTGGTGGTGGTCTTTCCCTTAGTTCCTGTAATACCGATCACTCTCAGCTTCTCTGCCGGATGGCCGAAATACGCAGCGGAAATAAACGCCATGGCGTACCGGGTGTTCTCCACCTTGATCACCGTTACATTCTTGGCAACACCCTCCACATCCTTGGAAACGATCAGAACACTTGCCTTTTTCGCCACCTCAGCAGCAATTGAATGACTGTCAAAATTCGCTCCTTCAATACAGATAAACAAACAACCCTCCGTAACCTTACGAGAATCATAGACTACCTCTGTAACAACTGTATCCACGCTTCCTTGAAGTACTTCATATTCTAAATGCTCTAGTAAATATTTTAATTCTGACATATGCATTCCCCTTCCCTATGGCTCACACACCTTGGCATAAGCTCAACTACACTATATATACTATAAGATATGAAAGCAATTCTGTAAATCTTTTCATACTTTTATGAATAGTTTTGCATCATATATTGCAGACTTTTCCGTCCCCTGAAATGGTTCACACCGATCTGATAGGTAATGGATACCGCAAATTCCCCTTTACCGGCAAATAACGCTTCTGCACTGCCGCTGCCGTATTTTTCATCCAGGAATTCGCAAAAACCTTCCAGATCTCCAAAATACATCAGGTCTTCCCTTCTATACTGTCCTTCCCGATCCACCAACACTGTGAATCTGGCAAAATTACCATTAGCTCCGATCCTTTTTGCCCCCACAAAAATCACATCCTTTTGTGCAAAAAGGGGCTTGGAATTTCCCACACCGAAGGGCTCCAGCAATTGCAATTGCTCTGCTAGCTCCATGGTTGCATATCCCATGGGCATGGGTACATCAATATGTACCACCGGCACAAAATCCTCTTCCGTCAACTGCGCATTCTGGTTCAATCTGCGACAAAGTGCCTCCAGATCCTCTGCCTTTAAGGACAAGCCTGCAGCCAGCTTATGCCCGCCAAACTTTGTAAGACATTCCTTCACTTCCGTCAAGCCTTCATACATATGGTAAGCATCTATGGAACGTCCGGAGCCTTTAATGCCCTCCTCACTGTCCGTCAGTACAAATACGGGATGATAATATTTTTCCCGGATACGTCCGGCGATAATCCCCGCCAGACTTTCATGAACCTTGGGAAGATAAACTACCATCACCTTTTGCTGGTCTAACCCTTCCTGCCAGATTTTTTCTTCTGCCTCCCGCACGCCTTGCAGTGTCAGATTCTTACGACTGTCATTTAACGCCTTTAATTCTGTAGCTGCACTGATGGCTTCTGCCTTTGTTTTACTCTGCAAAAGCTCCAGCGCACGTTTTGCTGTATCCAATCTGCCCGTTGCATTTAAGCAGGGACCAATGACAAAGCCCATATGATAGGCGTTGACCTCCCCCGGTTCCAATTGATTCACCTCTAAAAGAGCCTGAATGCCCGGATTTTTTGTCTTCGCCAGTACTTTTAATCCTTCCTTTACGATAATGCGGTTTTCATTCTGTAGCTCCATCACATCACAAACTGTTGCAAGGGCTGCAAAGGGCAGGAATCTTTCCCTGAATTCCGCAACGGATATAAATTTTGTTTTCTCCTGTAAGGCCTGCACCACTTTATAGGCTACTACTCCACCACAGATGGACTTAAAGGGATACTCACAGGCATCCTGCTTAGGATCAATCACCACATCAGCTGGAGGCAGAATCTGTCCCTGTGCATCAAAGGGCACCTCGTGATGATCCGTTACGATTACTCGAATCCCCAGCTCCTTTGCCATGGCAATCTGTGCTGCCGCCGCAATCCCATTGTCACAGGTAAGGATACAATGGATTCCTTCCTCATATGCTTCCCGAATCAGTTGCTCGTTCAATCCATACCCGTCCTTAATTCGATGAGGTATGGCAGTATCTACATTGGCTCCGAACAGTCTCAAACCCTCCGTTAATATATAGGAAGAACAGATTCCATCTACATCGTAATCTCCAATGACCCGGATCTTGTATCCAGCTTCCACCTCTTTACAGATAAAATCTATGGCTTCCTTCATACCATGGAGCAGCCAAGGACTATAACAGTCCTCCATAGTACCATGTAAGTATCTCTCGACCTGCTCTAATTCTACCACATCTCTATTTCTGATAATTCTTGCCAAAACAGGGCTAATGTGAAACACATTAGCCCATGCATTGAAATCTGCTTTTTTAGCAGCTACTAACCATTTTTCCCTTTTCATTCAAAAACCCTATTATTC
>JAZUCP010000316.1:0-7065 GCA_045639165.1 Acetatifactor sp.
TAGAGAAAAGGATCGTATATATACTAATCTTAATAATACTTTTTGCAATACTCCATATGCTTCCTATCATGTAGGAAAAGTCTCCATACTGCGCAAAGCTAATTCCAATTAATATATTGACAGAAAATATAATAGCCGGCAGAACAATCGCCCCAAAATGTTTTTTTAACGTTATAAAAGTATTCAAGATTTTCCTCCACATCCTAATGTTCGAGTTATATAATGTATACATTATATAACTCAAACATTAGTTATGCAAGTTGTTTCTCTCGGATATAATAATAAAAATAGTGATTTTTTACGCACTAAATTCCATCGGGGAGGAAAATAAATGCTACGTCTGCGAGTTCTTGATATATTAGATGAACAAAACCATACCAAATACTGGTTGTATAAGCAAATGGATTTAAGTTATCAAAATTTCTCAAAATTGGTGAATAATGAAACAAAGTCTATTCGTTTTGAGAATATTGAAAAGCTTTCTGAAATTCTAAACTGTTCTATAGATTATCTTTTTGAAAAAGTAGATACCAAAAACGTGTAGACAATCAAAAAACGTTGCTATATTTCCCTAAGGAAATATCACAACGTTTTCCAGTGGTTTATTATATATCTTTGTGCCTAATTTGTCGCCTCGATGTATTCGTACAGTCGATACATCTTTTTGGAGATCTTCCCTCCATACACCTTTTGAAAGATTACCTTTTCTGATCCTTTCAACTCCTCCTGGCTCATGTACATACTGATCCCTTCCATGATCACAATCCCTGTTTTTTCTTTTGGAATAGTTTTCAGCCAATCCTTACTTCTTACATCCGCTTCCAGCATATGATACTTTTCCGTTTCATGGTAATATCATCTCCGCTCCCGGATCACTTCCGGGATATCCACATCATACCAGAAATGCTCTCCAATTCCCACGCGTTCCACTCTGCTGTCCATTCATCAAATATCCTGGAACGCATTCCCATATAGTATGCCAGCCATTTTGACTTGGATTTTCCATTTGACTTAAATCCTTCCGCCTCCCAGATGGCTTCTGCCTTTTTATCCTGAAGGATTACGCCTTTTTTGCTGACCAGAGCCTTTCCGTATAGGGGGATGTATAGGGTTTTGTTTATGTTGTTCATGTTGTCTCCTTTGCCGCGAGCAACTTCTACAGCGATTTCAAATACTCTTCCACATTCAGATATTGAATATCTTCTATCTTGGCATCTTCTCCTCGATAAATGATATATTTACCTGTAATATCACCATATCTGTGCTTCGTCATAGCACATTTATGCTCATTTTTAAGATGGCGTCCTTGCTCCGGCACCTGTTCTTTGCTGTATTTTACTTCATAGATTTCACAGTTAAGTTCCTTCGGATCGAAAACAACCATATCATATTCACCAACTGCGAACTGTAATTTAAATACTTTCTTTTCAGGACGGGCAATCTTTGTTTCAAGCAGAATAATATCTTCCATCATTCTTCCACGAATCTCGTTAAGCAATCTTTCTAATACACGTTGTCTTTCCTGAATAGATAATTCTTGGAACTTAGCATCAAGAAGCATATTCTCCACAATAGCGTTTGCCTGTGCATACCGTAATCCCGGCTGGGTAATAATCGTTATCCTTCCTTTTTGATCTACTTCCGGCAAAAACTCAAGGTCAATCTCCATAACCAGATCAAGTAAAGTCAAATATTCCTTGATCTGAATCATATGGCTTTCCTCTATACAAATGCTCTGTTCTTCCTTGTTAAGAATATCCAGCATCTGCATAATACCGAATGTAACCGCATCCAAATCCATATGTTCTTTAATATTGATCGGATTCTCCCTGTCCCTAAGCATATTTGCGGCTGTTACAGAGATATCATGGGACTTAAATGTTCTTTCAACAACACTGCGGGTAAAACTGTGATTTATATTTTCTACTACACGATTTATTACATTTGTCAATTCTCCACGCTCATATAAATCCAGCAACCGGCGGAAATGACCTCCATATTGATATAATTTGAGGGAATGCTGGATATTTTTCGCAATTGCTGTATCGATATATTCCTCCGCATTCTTCAAATTAGAAAAGGTGGTATCTGCATTATAATTGATTCCACTAAGACTCATGGTTCCACCATAACGGATATATTCATCAATTCCCTTGATTCCTAAGACTTCCTCGAATTCACGATAGGAAATAAATGTAGTATGCAACATAATACATCGATCATAAAGTTGTTCCTCCTTGGAAAACGCAAATCCCAATGAATCTTTTCCTGATAAAACAATCTTCATGCCGCTGCTTGCATAAATATCGGAAAAAAGCGCAGCTCCTTCGATAAAGTCTTCTAACAACGTTACCTCATCAATAAAGATATATTTAAATCCCTTTTCTTCTAACACTTGAAGATCTGCATCTATATCCGCTAATGTATCCTTTGATCTTACCTGTATAAATGCAGCCTTTTTAAATTCCTCCTCTGACAACTCCGTTAGAATCTGACGAATCATAGTTGTTTTGCCTGTACGCCTGAGTCCATAAATAACAAACACCTTATCTTGTTGCTCGTCAAATATATATTTCCGAAGTTCATCTATACATTCTCTTTTCCGATACTTCCTAGTTATGGCAATCTGTGTTTTTAGAACTCTTCCCACTCTGACTGTTGTTTTAAATTTCAGCGGTACTTCCTCAACTTTGGTTGGTAGTCCTTCGGGCATAATAAGTTCTTTCATGCTTTTTAATTCTTTTTCTAACTCTTTTCTCTTTTCTATTTTTAATTTAAGTTCAGGTGCCTCTTCAAAGCTGAGATAACTTTCCACTCTCTTTCCGTTTTTCGTAATTCGATGATAATAATATTCTTTCTCTTTTACTTTTTTCTTTGTAATACTACCTTCCGGCAACATTGCTATTTCCCGCTCTAACTCTACTATTTTACTCACCAATCTATCTTGTTCCATAGGCAGCCCCCCTTTGCTTCGTTATACCCGTTATACCCACTTCGTTTGCAACTGTCAATTCTTTTTGGGTATAACACCTAACTCTTGCATTTTCTCGCAACCAATGTTATACTCATATACGCTAATACCGGTGAGTTCGAAACCTTCCTCACCTAAAACAAAACTAAAGGAGTCTATCATGAAAAGAATCTCATTTATCACACATGCAGCCATTATTGCTGCTCTTTATGTTGTACTTACACTGCTCGCAAATGCGTTGGGATTGGCTAATTATGCTATCCAGATCCGCTTTTCGGAAGCTTTGACCATCCTCCCCCTATTTACACCGGCTGCCATTCCGGGCCTTTATGTGGGCTGTTTATTGAGCAATGTTTTAACCGGATGTATTGCCTGGGATATTTTGTTAGGTCCCATTGCCACCCTCCTTGGTGCCATTGGTACTTACTTACTTCGCAAAAAACACCCCTTATTGGGAACTCTGCCTCCCATTGCAGCAAATACATTGATTGTACCCTTCGTACTGGCATACACCTACAATTTTGAGGGTTCCATTCCGTACTTTATGGTAACTGTGGGAATCGGAGAAGTACTTTCCTGCGGTGTACTGGGCTATCTGGTCTGGCTCACCCTAAAAAAACACGCAAGATATATTTTCCGGTAATTAATATTTGCGGTTTTCTACAATTATGTTTTGGATCTATTCAAGAAATTTGACGTTTAGTTTGCATGCTTGGGCACTATATGAAGAAATTCTCTCATAAGACCCGGGTTTTCTCAAAGTTCGGGGCATTAATAACCTTTATCAATATAAAAGATCCTTTTTGGGAATTTTTTCCCTTCAATTCACATAAAAAGGGGATCCGAAAAGAAAGTTTTTTTGCATAGACCCAGTGTAAGACTTTCGACGGACGGGGGGCAGGCAAAAAGTTGGACACTGTCCGTTTCCGCAAATTAAACTATGCCATGCTAACACCTGACTGAAAGGCGAAACAGAAAAACAAGAGGAGAAAAACAACCTATGAAAATCCTTTTACTTCGTCATGGAGAAACCATTTGGAATACAGAAGGCCGTCTACAGGGCTGTCAGGACATTCCACTGACAGATAATGGTGTGGAACAAATCCGCACCACAGGAGCATCTATCGCAGCCTTAGGACTTTCCATTGATCGTATTCTTTCCAGCCCTCTGCAAAGAGCTTACAAAAGTGCTCAGATCATTGCTCAGGCACTACATTATCCACTTGATGCCATCATCACCTCGCCCCTTTTTCAGGAACGAAGCTTCGGCGAATGTGAGGGACTTACTTACAGCCAGGCTCTTGAAACATATCCGGACGGCGAATATCCCTGCATGGAAACATTGCCCGCTCTTTATGAACGGGCAACGCAAGCAATTCAATATCTGGAAGAAAACTTCCCTAACCAGACCATACTGGTGGCTTCCCATGGTGCATTTATCAAAGCCGTCCTTGGTGTGGTAACCCATGGAAAAATAGCATATTTTGACAAAGATGTCTGGATTGAAAATGGGACCTATTGTCTGTTGGAAAATACGGACGCAGACTGGAGTGTGTCGATTCACAACAGGAAGAGCTAATTACTACTCTTCCTCCTCAAAATACGTAATAAACCGATTCCCATTCTCCGCAAACCACTTCGTAGAATCATTCAACCCTTTCTTGTACAGCTTTCCTGTGGAGGGTTCAAAAACTACGATATTAAATTCATTAAAGCCTGTGATCAGCACCGCTTCCCCGTTAGAAAGCACCGCCAGCACGGGAATATCTTTATTGGTAAAATACAGCATGGCATCCATGGGGCAGCCGGTCATATCCGCAACATCTGCATTTACCATCTGCTCCTGCAGGATCTCAAGAGCATCCTTGCCCTCATTTAAAAGACTCCTCGCATCCGCTGTAATCCCTTCAAATTTCAAAATGGTATTCAGGCACACCGCAAGGCTTTCCCGTGGATCTACCTTCTGGGGCTCTGTGATAGCCATAATCTGATTCCGGGCAACTCGATTGCCTTTAAACCATACAGTATATCCCTTCTCATCCACCACTCTTCCGGAGGTATTGTATGCCAGCAAAACAGCTTCCGCCGGATTGGAAAAGATTCCGTCAATACCATTTTGGTTATATACATAATACTGCTTTGAACTCTCCGGGGATTCTTCCACCGGGATTTCCCTCTGACCTTCAAAGACAACCTCTTTCGGTGTCAGGATCTGAAGCGTCTTTCCATCGATATTTTTCTTCACCTGGATCTGTGTAATGGTCTGATACACATCTATGGCGGCCGTTACAACCTTATTTTTTCCACTGACCTGTGTTGCATTGTTTAAGATATGTTCCGGCACAGTTGTCACGTAGCTTCCGTCATCTGATTTTCTGACTCTGTTTAAGGTAATCTGATTATCCATCACCTCTATGGACAAGGTATAGAGATTCTCCTCTTCATATTCTTTCAGCACCTGTCCGGAAGCGTCACAGATCACCAGCTTATACATGGGCAGGATATCCCTTCCCGATGCATCTTCAATAATATCAGCCTCCCGAACCATACCATAGATCACATCACTTCCCATAAAGCCCATGGAAAGTATCCGCTCTTCTTCTTTCACAGCAATCTTATGACTTTGTTCTGACTCCAGATCCCTGATCAGCAGTCGGTCCTTCTGATTCCAGAGCACGATTCGATGATCCCCCGAAAGATGTAGCGTATCACCCTCCGCCAGACGGATCATTTCCTGTGTTTCCAAACTTTCCACATCTGTTTCATATACACATCCATTTAGATATACATAAAACTTCCGGTTCTGATTCATAAAACACAGTTTTTCCACATCGCACAATAAAGCCTGCCAGGATTTCCCGTAAGGAATATATAATTTTTCCTCGATGGTGTTCATGGTACTGTCATAATCATATACACTGATACCGGTTTCACCTTCATGCTTTCCCCGATTAAAATATCCGCAAACTGCAAATTGTACATTGCCCTTGTCATCTATGTTCAGAATCTTAATTTCATGACCGTCATATAAGCTTCTGGCATCCTGATTCTCCTGATCATAAAAAGAATACAATAACGCAATCTTATTGGTATTCATATTGTAGGTGGTCAATCGATCAGATGCAACAAATGCAAGATAATTGCCATCCTCACTCTCTTTCATCTGCAGATCTTTTCCGGCAATACCAAGATATATCTTGTCATTGGTATAAATTTTACCTTCCAAATCCGGAATCTGGGTCATAGTTCGCTCAAAGTCCAGCAAATACACTCTGCTTGTAGTATATCGAATCCGATAATACTCCTCCACCGTATAATAATCCCTATCCTTCTCCGTACCAGACGCCACAATTCTCCTTAGCAGGAAAGAACCCGTATCCCTGCCCAGCTCCAGAATATCAATCACCGGATCAGTGACCGGCTCTGCTTCCAGCTCTCCCCATGTCACCTGATGAAAGCTACTGTGAATATTCACCTTATGAAGGGTGGTATTGTCCCCAGAAGAATTGCTTTCCAGATATTTTTTCAGTTCTGCTGCAGCCTCCTTATCAAAGGTGGTTTCATGGAAGTCTTTTACATATGCCAGCTTTTCTGCTGCATTCAAAGCATCATTCCAGACGCATCTGGTATAATAACGGATTTCTCGGTCTGCTTCGTCACAAAGTACCACCACCAGGGCATAGTCTGTATTTTTTTCCAGCAGATCCTTCAGTCCGGTTTCTATTCGGATCACACCTTCTTCTTCCTCAAAGGCTTCCATTTGGATTTTCTCAATCAATCTGCTTCCGTCACAGCTTCTGACCTCCAGTACAATCTCCTTTACCTCTTCCCCAAAAGTCTGCACCTGAAATGCTACTTTGCGGTTCTCATCCAGCTGTATGATGTTTGCGGCCATACTTGCCACATCCATTTTTGTAGTGTGACCATGTAATTCATTGACCTGAATTTCTTCCTGCAAGAAGGTAACTACCGGCAATGTAGCCGCTCCCATCTTCATGGTCATATCTTGATTGCCCCGATTCATAAATCTTCCGGCAACTACTACAGTCAGGATAAATGTTATAAGAAACACACCTGACTTTATCAGCAACTTC
>JAZUCP010000317.1:0-2624 GCA_045639165.1 Acetatifactor sp.
GGGTATAAATTTTTGAAGATAGTAATGTCCAAGAATTCATACCCTTATTTTTACTTAATAAATTGATTCACAAAGTTTTACTTTTACTTTATATTGTTTCTTTTCACCTGGCTTTAAGAACTTAAGCATTCCCGTTTTACGCATCACGTCACGTCCATCCGGATAGCAGTTTCCACACTCTAAACCAAGTACGTAATCTCGCACACCCATCATTTTCCACTCTACGAACCCATCCAGTTCTTCTGCATCAAACTGAATGGTCAGCTTTGTGTTCAGCTTAGGCTGATAGATGCTTGCCTCCCCGTTTTTGTCCTGGAATTTATAATAATAGCATCTTTCCTGATATCCGGGTGTAGGCTTCTGCATATGCAGGCAGTTTGCAAGATCCTCCGCTGCATGATCATCTCTGGGCACCACTTCCTGGGCCGGTACAGTAACAACAGCGTCTTCATCCAGCAAAGGATAGCCCATATTCATATGGTACAGTATCTCTATCGGTTCTACCTTATCTCCGGTATTTGTGATCTTGTCGCAAATTTCAAATGTATTCTTCTTCTTGGACACTTTGATGGTTCTCTCCATACGAAGCTTTCTGGCAAAGATCACCTCATCCTTTACCAGGGTATGTACCATCAGATACTCCTCATCTTCCGTCCAGTAAGCAATTTCGCAGGGCTGATTCGCAATGGAACCATGGAGCGGGAACAATTCACCCTCATCCACGCTGGGACTTCCTACTGCTTCCAGTCCGCAGGTTGTCAAAAAGCCTGCCGTAAAGGACTTCAGCCAGTGATTATCCACACTGTCATAATAAGCCGGTGCCACATATCCACAAGGTGACATGTAACTTAAATTGATTCCTTTGAATTTCAGTCTGGTAATATCTCCACAGCGATCGGGAGAAATGACCAGCTCCAAGCCTTTTCCATTGTTGACTTCAAACAAACGCATTCCATCGCCTTTACCGCCAACCAACCGGTGCTCTTCCACACCATAATACTGAGTATCATGTCCAATATAAGGATTCATTCTGCTTTCCTCCTACATTTCCTTCATGGCAAATACTGCCATTGCCTTTTTGCAGTTTTCTTTCATCGCCTGGGTTCCCCAGGATACAATATCATGATACATGATTGGCTTGTCTTTGTCACCCTCTATTAATGAATAATAGCATTTAAATTTTTTGCCGGCGTTTTCAATGGGGATACAACCCACACGAAACTGCTCTGCAATGGTCTCTCCTCCTGCCATAGCCATGTAGGTATAATAATTGATTTTACGCACACCGCTCTTTATGGCCTTTCTGAAATCCTCTGTGCTGACACCGGAGCCCCCATGCATAACCACCGGAATATTGGCCTTTTTTCGTACATTTTCCACTACGGAAAAGTCCAGCTTTGGCTTGCTTAAATACACACCATGGGTGGTTCCGAAGGAGCATGCCAGAGCATCGATCCCTGTTTCCTGCACAAAAATCCTTGCCTGCTCCGGATCCGTATAGACTTTATCCGGGTCCTTTCCTAATCCCGCACTTCCGCTGCCGGTTTCACGCTTTCCCATGCAGCCGATCTCAGCTTCCACAGAAGCTCCGGTCTGCTTTGCAAAGGAAACCACCATCTTTGTGTTGGCCATATTTTCTTCAAAGGACAGGACAGAGCCGTCATACATAACGGAAGTAAATCCCAGATCCAATGCCTTGCACACATAGTCCAGACTTTCACCATGATCCAGATGTACACATACGGGCACCTTGGCACGCTTTGCCATTTCTACCATGATGGGACCGATGATACGGATGGGCATGATCTCCTCATGTACCTCTGCATGCTGAATGATCACCGGCACATCCAATTCCTCTGCTGCACTGATAACTGCCATAACGGACTCTAAATTAGGGGTATTAAAAGAACCCACCGCGATTTTTTTTGCTTCACACAGATTCATGATCTGCTTTAATGTCACTAACATTTTATCTCCTCCTAAACCAGCGGACGCACTGCTTTGTATAACTTTTTATAGCGTTCGTAAATCTTTTGATATTTCTCATGCATTTCGGGTCTTGGATAATAAGTCTCCATTTCTTTCACCATATATCCTGCCGCATCCTCCAGATTTTTGAAGCACCCTGTCACGATACCGGTGAGCATGGCACTTCCCACAGTTCCGGCATCCACCGTTTCCAATGCGGTGATGGGCATATTCAGGATATCTGCTTTCATCTGCATCCACACCTTAGACCGGGCACCGCCTCCCGTTGCATTCATTTTTTCAAATCGTACGCCGGACTTTTTCAGGCAATCCATATTAATCTGCATCTCATAAGCCACCCCTTCCATACAGGCACGGTAAATATCACTTACCCCGTGTGCAGCAGTGAGACCCAGGATAGCTCCCTTGGAACCGGTATCCATATAGGGAGTTGCTGCTCCCGCAAAATGGGGCAATACCAGGATACCGGTAGGCTCCGTTTCCTCTCCCTCTAACAACTCATTTACGGAGATCCCCATTTCCTTTGCAAGTTCTTTTTCCTTTTTCGCCAGGGTATCCACACACCATTGGATCAGCGCCCCGCCGGTATAGGAAAAGGCATATGCAATATATTTTCCCGGTACCACGTAAGGTAC
>JAZUCP010000318.1:0-4706 GCA_045639165.1 Acetatifactor sp.
ACCACCGGAGCTTTTAAAGCCTCCGGAACTCCTCCCTGGCAAGTAAATCCAATCCAGATATATCTCCAGGGTTTCCTATCATCGGCCTCATAATAGGTTTCTTCATATGGCGGAATTACAAACATATCTCCGGGTTTTACCTGCCACACCTTTCCATCCTTTTTAAAGATTCCAAATCCATAGACTACATAATGTAACAACCAATGGGTCCTGACACTGGGTCCGAAAAAATGCCCCGGTTCACAAGTTTCGCTTCCAAACTGCATGGGACTGAAATCCTTATAATGCTGGTCAATAACAAGCTCCATTTTGGCTCTGCTCATTTTTTCTTTTCTCTCCTTATAACAAATAAATATTTTTATTTTCAAAATCCAACAAAACAACAAGTTTTCCTTACATAAAGCAATCCTGTTTTCTAGTTTTTATTATATAATGTATTTAACAAAACAACAAGGAGGATTTTGGCATGAAAATCACTTTTATGGGTGCAGGAAGTACCGTTTTTGCACGAAATGTTATTGGTGACTGTATGTGCTCTGACGCACTGAAGGACAGCACCTTCGCTTTGTATGATATCGATGGTGATCGTTTAAAAGAAAGCCAGACCATCTTAGAAGCAATGCGTATCACTATGGGTGGTCATGGAAAAATTGAATGTTATCTGGGTGTTGAGCAAAGAAAAGAAGCGCTTCGTGGCGCTACATTTGTTATCAATGCAATTCAGATCGGTGGCTACGATCCTTGTACCATCATCGACTTTGAAATTCCTAAAAAATACGGCCTGCGTCAGACCATTGCAGATACTTTGGGCATCGGCGGTATTATGCGTGCCCTTCGTACCATTCCTGTGATGGACGATTTCGCAAAGGATATGGCTGAGGTTTGCCCCGATGCACTTTTCTTAAACTATACCAATCCAATGGCAATGCTTTCCGGATATATGCAGCGTTACACACCAATCAATACCGTAGGTCTTTGCCACAGTGTTCAGGTATGCTCCGCACATTTACTAAAAGAGCTTGGTATGGAGGATAAGGTGAAAGGCCGTAAGGAACTGATCGCCGGTATCAACCATATGGGCTGGTTACTTGAAATCAAGGACAAGAATGGTATCGACCTTTATCCTGAAATCAAGTCCCGCGTTGCAGCCAAGATTGCTGACCCGGACTTCAAAGATAAGGTAAGACTGGACTATATTAATCACTTTGGCTACTATTGTACCGAATCCAGTGAACATAATGCAGAATACAATGCATTCTACATCAAGAGTAAATATCCTGAATTGATCGACAGATACAATATTCCATTGGACGAATATCCCCGCCGCTGTGTAAATCAGATCGAAGGCTGGAAGAAGGAATATGCTGAACTGCTGGAAAACGGTGTTAAGGAACATAAGCGCTCCCATGAATATGCTTCTCACATCATGGAGTCCATCGTTACCAATACCCCTTACAAAATCGGTGGTAACGTCCTGAACACCAACCACCTGATCACCAATCTTCCTGCGGAAGCCTGTGTTGAAGTTCCATGTCTGATTGATGGTCAGGGCGTACATCCTTGTTATGTAGGTTCCCTGCCTGTACAGTGTGCAGCCATGAACATGACCAATATTAATGTACAGCTTTTGACCATTGAAGCTGCTGGCACCCTCAAGCTGGATCATATCTATCAGGCAGCTATGCTTGACCCTCATACCGGCAGCGAATTGGATATCGATACCATCAAGAAGATGGTGGATGAATTGATCGCCGCACATGGTGATTACCTGCCGAAGTATCATTAAGTGGCCTTTGTCCGGGAATGCAACCCGATGTGAATTGCTCCGGGGGATTGTCCTGAAACTTGTCCCGGAGGGTCTATACAAAATTATTGCATCGCGAGACCCAGCAAATTGTAATAAGCGGGGTCTCGCGCATATATTTTTCTATATATGCCCTCGCAGGCATGAAAACCCGGCAAAAAAAGACAAAATTGGGTCTGGAGACACAAAATTTCTCTCCAGACCCAAACATCTTTCTGTATGTAGCAGCTCATCTATAATTCACTTATTTCATATCTGTTTCTTTGGCCATTTTATACCCATATAGCTGCTTTTACTTAATATGGGTTGAAATGCTATAAGGAACCCGGCCACACCTGCTCACACAATTCCTGACAATACTCCAGAGAAAACGCCTCATCCTGCAGTCGGATCTGATTGCGGTCTGCAAGTTCTGATGTATATTCTGACAATTTATAGACAGTAACGCCATTTACTCCTTGTTCCAGATGACAAACTACAGGTTCCACTCCGTATTCTGAGATTACCACCTCTCCCTCCTCTTTCGCGATGATTACCTGCGCCATTCCTCCAACCATACGATTGGCGATGCCGGAGCCGGAACTGGAAGTCCAGTTCACAAAATTTCCTAAAGAATAATACACCAGCATTTCATTTCCTGTTTCCTCATCCTTTATCCACTCTATGGGCTGAATCACATGGGGATGGGTTCCAAGCACTAGATCCGCTCCATTTTTCACAAAGATATCTGCCCATTTTTCTTGATTTTTCGACTGCACTAACTGGTATTCCGTTCCCCAGTGAGGACATACAATAGTAAAGTCCGCTATTTCTTCTGCCAACTGCAGGTCCCTTACTACCTTTTTTTCTTCCAGCATATCCACTGCATAAGGCATTCCCTCCGGCAACTTTATTCCATTGGTTCCATAAGTGTAGTTTAAGACCGCAACCTTGATCCCATCCTGCTCATACACATATATAGAATCCTGATCCTCCTGACTGTCATGAATCCCAAGAACAGCCTTCTCCGGATACTGCTCCTGCCAGAAGCTCAAACAATTCAAGAGTCCTTTCTTCCCCTTATCCAATGCATGATTGGTGCCATGGCATATCACATCGAATCCCGCTTCCACCAATGCATCTCCCACTTCGTAAGGTGCATTAAATGCCGGATAACCTGATATTCCCAGCTCCTTTCCGCCTAGAATAACCTCTTGATTTACAATCGCCAGATCGGCAGTCTGAATATCACTTTTTAAATTTACAAATATCTTCTCAAAGGAATAGCTTCCATCCTCCTGCAATGCAGCAGCCTCAACAGGTGTGTGAAGCAGTATATCCCCCACCATGATCACAGATACCTCTGCCGGCTCCGGTGTTGGTTCCGGCGTCGGTGTTGGTGTTGGCACCGGCGTCAGCATCGGGGTGGGTGTGGGTTCCGGTGTTGGCATCGGAGTGGGCACCGGAGTGGGAGTGGAGGTCGACGGTGTTAACACCGAAACCGAAGTCGGTGTAACGACCACCGGACTTTCCCAATCACCATTCTTCTCTTTTCCGCATCCAATCAGACATAATCCAATTACTATGCATATATAAATCCATCTTTTTTTCATACTCACTACCACTTTCTTTTTAGATTTTAAGGAAAACAAAACATTTTTCGGAATTTTTCAAAAAACACTTGCAATTTTATCGAACTTATATTATATTAATAAAGTGCTTTACAGAAAGCCCTTTATTAATAAGGCTCGTTGGTCAAGCGGTCAAGACGCCGCCCTCTCACGGCGGAATCAGGGGTTCGATTCCCCTACGAGCTGTTGACTGTTAAATGTGAATTTAAACAGCCCAACCCGAGAAAGTGTTGAAAAACTAATGTTTTCAATGCTTTTTTTATTTGTTTAAACCACATTTTATGAGTTGTGTCATCTAAAACTCTAGTTCATGCTAATTATAGATGACTTTGCACCAGTTTTTAAGTAAAATCACTTTATCATCCACTTACCGGCAAGCAAATAGAATAGATGCCGCCTGCAATCACTTGCGTGCGGCAATTCCCCTTATCCTCTTATACTTTTACCTTATCTTCTTCTCTTTACCCCTTATCTTCTCAACTTCTGGCAATACTGTGTACAAAGCTTATCCGTACACTCTGAACAACGCAGTGCCACATTGGTCTGCTCCCAGAATCTTTCCGGATACATCATTACGCATAATTCCCATACCAGCCACACTGCAATGGACATAAGCAAAAGACTCATGGAATAAAATCCCCTTACAAACATCATGGGTGTAAACATCATCAGATGATCCCAGTTAAAAATCCGGCAGGTAGTACAGCAGCGATTCTTCATGATCAATCGGAAAGGACACCAAATCAATACGCAGATCAAATCGCATACATAAAAGGCAACACTGATCATAAAGAGCATGGCGTCATCCAATAGCCCCATATGGTAAAAAACTCCGATTCCCAGAATCAAGGCAAACCAAATGATAAAAACCTTATAAGCGCCTTTCGTAGTTGATATCACATATGTTCTCAGAGCTTGATAATTAATCTTGTCGGTAATAGGGCGGAATCTTTCTTTAAATAACTTCTGCGATCCTATGGAAATATGACTTTTTACAGGCATAAGCTGCTGAATCATATCCAGTACCCAAACGCCCCAAAGCAAATGGAGCACTGAAAATTCCTTGAAGAAATTCCCCTTATGTAAAATCTCTAATTCCTCTCTTTGAAATATAAAGAGCATTACGCACGCAAGAAATATGAAGCATCTTGCAATTAACCGTGCAATATATACTCTCCTAATCTTTGAGGATTTTATCTTCTGTTTTTTCATTCTTTTCCTTTCGATGTATATCACAAACAATAACCATTTTATTCTATTGTATCACAAAAAAATACAGAGGCAAGACCAAA
>JAZUCP010000319.1:0-4093 GCA_045639165.1 Acetatifactor sp.
GTATCGGAGAAAAATGTTGAAACTGTATCGGATTCAGAGGAACAACGAGGAAATCACACAATTTTTATAATAATAGCAGCAATTATCGCCGCATTTGCAGTAGTGGTGTTAGTTGTATGGAAGCGAAAATACAGAGAAAAATAAATTAACACCCTGCAGGATTTTGGATTCTGCAGGGTGTTTGTATGTGCTTCAGTCGAATAAACTGAATTATTTAGACTTTATCGTAATTACCATGCTCTCTCCAGAGATTGTTCATCATTTCATAACGATCAAGAGGCATGCCGGTGTAAGCACAGTTGGAAGTACAGAAGATAAAGCCTCTGCCGCTTTCCATACCTTCTCTTAAGGAACGAAGAGTATCCAGACGCGCTTCTTCTTCCGTACCGGTCTGTAACAAACCACAGTTTACATTACCGCACAGAGCAATATCAGGACCAACGATCTTACGTACTTCCTTAAGGTCTACACCACCCTGAGGGTCCAGAGAGTGAATTGCATCCGGCTTACAGTCAGCGATCTGCTTTAAGATCGGCATTACATTACCATCTGTATGTTTGATAGAGTAGTAACCCATTTCGCGATATCCTGCAAGAACTTCCTTCAAATAAGGTGCGATCAGTTCGTCAAAGGAATCGCAGCTAAAGAATGGGCTGGTATTAAAGCAGTAGTCAGCACAAAGACCAAAACCATCCAGAAGATGACCTTCTTCGTGAAGCTTACGAGCATTTTCTAAAGCTTTTTCAGTACGTCTTGCAGACTGTTCATTCAAAATTTCCGGCTCTTCAAACATCTGTGCAGCGAAATCCATCATGTTTTCGCCATTTGGGATAGGCCAGGTTGGATCACCATGCATCATCAGGAAATATTCATCACCGGTTTTTTCGCGGATTGTTTCCAAAAGGTATTTAGTATGAGCTCTTGCTCCCGGAATGGCGTGAACGAAAATCGCGCTGTGACCGTATTTTTTTGCAACATCAATATATACCTGAGCCATATCGTTTAAATGCAGCTTTCTTTCGCTCAGGCTCATCTGATCCCACTGTTCATAACGACGATGTAAGGGGTGTACCTTACCCAGGGATTCCATAGTCAGATAAAATACCAGTTCAAAAGTAGGTACCTGACCGCCGATGGGTTCACATTTTAAGGTTTTAATAAAACGTTCTCTGTTTGTCATTGAATGTCCTCCGTACAATTGGATTGGTTAAAATTGGATTCTATATATACTATATCAAATCACGTTATTTTTCTCAATCAAAAATCCCCGCATAAATATATGAATTTAGAGGATTTCCGTAACCATGATCTTCTGGTATAATGTACTTAAGCAGATTTTCGAGAGGAACATAACCATATTACAATCAATTTTGTGATATGCATGGAAAGGAATAATATGAACAAGTATTTTGAAATCTTGCAGAATCAATTTCATGATATTACCATCAGTCTGGAACGTGCGGATCTGATTCAGTGCGATCATAACTGGCGGGGAAAAGGAAGCAGGCCTCCCTACAGCAGTATCGGTCTGATTCGCCGAGGCACAGGAACCATTATTGTGGATGGACAGGAAATGCAGCCACAGCAGGATCAGTTATACCTGCTACCGGCACATACCTCCCAGATATTTTTTAACGATGGCACCCAACCTTATTTAAAATATTATTGTCATTTCAATATGAAAATTCATGAGACAGAGCTTTTTGATTATCTTCAGATGCCTTTATGTGTAACGCCTGAAGATCCAAATGAGGCGGCTGCGCTTTTTGAGAAGATGATCACTGCTCACAAAGAAAAGGGTATCCTTTCCATGATCAAGGCAAAGCAGTATATGCTGGACTTGGTTTGCTACTATATGCAGTGCTGTGGAGAGCAGAAGATCACCCTGATCGAAAACTCCTTTGACGCTGCCATCGGTAAGGCCATCAGCTATGCGGAAGGACACCTGGATCGTGCAGTTTCCGTAGCTGAAATGGCGGAAGTGGCAGGATATCATCCCAGTCATTTTACCAAGCTTTTCAGCAAACGCTTTGGCATCAGTCCGGCCCAGTTCATTATCCAGAAAAAGGCCCAGTATGCAATGGACCAACTGACCAATACCAATAAACCGATAGCAGATATATCCGCGTCTCTGGGATTTTCCAGCCAATTTTATTTTTGCAGCTTTTTCAAAAAGCAGACCGGCATGACCCCATCGGAGTATCGACAGATTTATTTGAAGAATAGGGTGGTGTAAAAAAGCGATCACTTCAATTTGGAGTGATCGCTTTTTGAAATAAAATTCAATGAATTACTTCGCCTGCTCAAGAGCAAGGGTTACGGTAGTGATATCGCATACATCAGCAGGTCCGTAGTACTGGATTGCACCCGGATATACGAAGCAGGTATCAACAGCCCATTCTTCACGATGTGCTTCGAAATACTTGAATGGAGCACCGTCCAGCTCTACAAGAGCTTTCTTGATAACCGGCTTGTCTTCACCATGTCTTCTTTCGATGTTCATCATCTTGGTAATAGGCATACCACCTGCGATCCATTCGCTTGCAGGCTGGGACAGGTTAGAAATCTTTGATAAATAACCATTGTAGCCGTACTGGATCAGCATGAATGCGTTGTAACCTAATGAGTAGCAGTAGTCTGAGTCAAAGTTTGAAGGGAATGCACATCTTCCTTCGTAGCCTAAGAAGTGATGAAGTGCACCGAACTTTCCTTTGTAAGTTCCTGCAGCTTTTCTTGCGTCTAATTTATCCTTAACAAGAGCAGAGAAGAGCTTTTCTGACTCGATCAGTGATACCTGTACGTTGCCGTGAGGATCTCTTTCAAGGAATAACTGCTGCTGGATTGCCTGAGGAAGGATTGCGAATACTTCCATAGATTCCTTGGTCAGACCGTTTTCGATAAATGCATATTTTTCAGCCCAAGTTGCAAGAGCGTTAAATGCGTCAGCCTTGCTTCCTGCTAAAAGTTCGTTGATCTCATGGATCAGTACGGAGAATTCAGGAACGAATTCAACCACACCTTCAGGAATGATAGCTACACCAAAGTTCATGCCCTTAGCAGCTCTCTTTTCTACGGAATCAGCGATGTAATCTGCGATTTCAGAAAGAGACATCTTCTTAGCAGCTACTTCTTCAGAAATCAGACACATATTAGGCTGGGTTTCCAGAGCACATTCCAAAGCAACATGGGAAGCAGAACGTCCCATAACCTTTACGAAGTGCCAGTACTTCTTAGCGGAGTTAGCATCTCTTTCGATGTTACCGATGATTTCGCTGTAGGTCTTGGTTGCGGTATCGAAACCGAAAGAACATTCGATATCTTCATTCTTTAAGTCACCGTCGATGGTCTTAGGGCATCCGATAACCTGAACACCGGTATTGTGAGCTGCAAAGTATTCTGCAAGAACTGCAGCGTTGGTGTTGGAGTCGTCACCACCGATGATAACAACTGCAGTGATACCATGCTTCTTGCAAACTTCAGCTACGATTGCAAACTGTTCGTTGGTCTCTAATTTGGTTCTGCCGGAGCCGATGATATCGAAACCGCCGGTATTTCTGTACTGATCGATGTACTCATCGGTAAAGATCAGATAATCATCCTCGATCAGACCGCTTGGGCCGCCCTTGAAACCGTAAAGTTCATTTTCAGGGTTGGTTGCCTTTAAAGCATCATATAAACCACAGATAACATTGTGTCCGCCGGGAGCCTGTCCGCCGGAAAGGATAACACCTACAACCTGCTTCTTAGCTGCAGATGTGTTCTGGCCCTTCTGGAAAGTAATTTCCTTTTTGCCATAGGTATTAGGAAAAAGTGCTTTGATCTTTTCCTGATCAGCTACGCTCTGAGTTTCTGCACCTTCGTTTACGCAGATCTCGGCAATGCCGTTTCTAAGCATTCCGGGAAGTTTTGGTGTATACTCATATCTAGCTTTCTGTAAAGATGAAATTTTCATAGATAATCTCCTTTAAAAAAATTCTCAATCCTAATCATTTTAATATATTTTTCTGATAAAGTAAACCCATTGTTCGGCGAAAAAAGTACTTTTCTCCGTACATTTTGGAAAAAATAAGCAAGAACGGGATTGTAAAACTGC
>JAZUCP010000320.1:0-3478 GCA_045639165.1 Acetatifactor sp.
ACATTAATGCTACGTTGCAGGACCAGGCAATGGAATTCTGGACAGTTACCGCCCCGTCACCGCTTCTGGTATGGCAACGGATGGTATGACCGCCTCTTTGCAGGGAGCCCTTACATGTGTAGACTTCGTTACCGGTTATGGACCCGTTTTCCAGTGCCATGGCCACCGTAAAAGGCTTGGCTGTAGAACCCGGTTCATAGGTATCTGAAATGCAGAAATTCTTCCATAAATGGTTGAACTGAAGACTTCTGGTCTCACTGTCCATGGCATCCAATGCATCCTGGGTGATATAGTTGCCGGTTCTTCTGCCCACCTCATTGACAAGGACATTGCCAATCAAGACTTCTTGATTCCAAGTATCATTTAAATCATAAAAAGGATAGCTGGCCATTGCCAGGATTTTTCCTGTATCCACTTCCTGAATGATGCATCCCACATTTTCCGCACCATTGCCCCGCCTGGACTTGTTTTTATTCTCTTCGTTAAACTGCAATAAATACTTTTCTACGATGGATTGAATGTTTGCATCAATGGTAGAGTGAATGGTATATCCATCTACAGCAGGCTTAATGGTTCTTTCCAGAGTAGTATCCTCTGTCAGATAACCATATTCTCTTCCTGTGGTACCATTGAGGATTTCGTTATAAAATTCCTCCAATCCATTAAATCCCACATTGTCTTTTCCCGTAAAACCGATCACATCACAGGCCAAAGCTCCCATAGGATAGATTCGCTTGTACTCTTCTTCAAACCATACACCTTTGATTTTCGTATTCTCCGCTGCAGCAGCCTGAAATCCACTGATTTCCTCATAAGTAAGCTGCTTCATCTTTTCGGTAGAATCCTTCTTTACCGGTATAAAATAAGATGACGTAGGATGGTTTTTAATATGCTCCTTCACTGCATTCATATCCAGCTGAGGAAAATACTGCTCCAAGGCCTGTATTGTAGGTTCGTAATAGCTTTCTCTGTAAAGGATCACTTTTGCATCGATTACCAGATTATATACTTTTTCGCTGACAGCCAGTTTGATTCCGTTGGCATCCACAATATCCCCTCTTCTAAAGGGCAAAGTGGTGCTGTCATAGGCCTGCTGGGACAAAATCTGCTTTGTATATTGCGTCCCCTTTTCCTGAGTCAGCCAGATCAAACGGACACATAATCCCGCAAAAGCCAGCAGTATTAAAAAGAATAATACTGCCAGCTTCTTCTGCATGGAGAATGTAAATTTTCTTTCTTTTGCTTTTGGCTTCTCTTTCACCAAATCTGTTTCATTCTTTCTCTTCATGTGGCATATAACTCCTCCGAATCTAGTTATCTCCTGTCAGTCTGCGCGCGTAATCATAGTCCACAGATGTATATGTGATAATCTGACCTTCCTTCGGATAAGTCATGCCCAGTTCGCCGATGGCTACTCTCTTTACTTCTTCCAGATCCAGTCTGCTTTCAATACGTGTTAACATTTCATCATTGGAAATTTTTAAGTTGTTCAGCACTTTTTCCTGCTTTGCAATATATTCTGTCATTGTGGTGATCTCAGCCTGCACTCTGACATAACTGATCAGAATCATTGCCGCTGCAGACAACGCTGCCACAAGGAATAATACATATCCCAGGTTCATATGCTTTGCCTTAGCACGATTCACCTGCACCTCAGGACTTAATACTCTTCTTTGAGGTTCTTCTAACTGTGTTGCAACATCCAGCTTCCGCACAGTATTTCCATATACATATACATTGCTTTCTGTTCTGCTTTTGTAATTTTTCTCATATGTATTGGCGGAACGTCTGCGGGTTCCTGTTATTGTCCTTGTTGCCATGATAAAACTTCCTCTTTATAATAATCAGATTTTTTCAAATACCCGAAGCTTCGCACTCTTTGATCGACTGTTAACTTCCAACTCTTCATCGGATGGTAAGATGGGTTTCTTGCTGATCACTTTGCCTTCCGGTTTCTTCCCACATACACAGACCGGAAATTCAGGTGGACAGGTACATGGATTCTCTTTATTCTTAAATGCGGTCTTTACAATACGATCCTCCAAAGAGTGGAAAGTGATAATACATAATCTTCCTCCCGGATTCAGAAGATCGATCAGATCATCCAATGCATTCTTCAGCACCTCCAGCTCCCGATTGCATTCAATACGAATGGCCTGAAAGGTCTTCTTAGAAGGATGTCCGTTTTGACGCATCTTTGCGGGAATTGCCGCTTTGATAATCTCATTCAGCTCTCCCGTAGTCTGTATCTCCTTGATCTGCCTTGCTTTCACAATATGCTTGGCAATGTTCTTTGCAAAATTATCTTCTCCGTAATCCCTGATGATGCGAAACAGATCCATCTCCGAATACGTATTCACAATATCCTTGGCAGTTAAGGTCTGCCTTCTGTCCATACGCATGTCCAGATCTGCATCAAATCTATAGGAAAAGCCTCTCTCTTCTGTATCTAACTGATAAGAAGACACTCCCAGATCCAGTACAATCCCATCAACCTTGTCCACCCCAAGCTCTCTTAAAGCAGCCTTGGCATTGCAGTAATTGTTCCGAATAACGGTTACCATATCTCCATAAACGGATAATCTTTGACTTGCAGCGGTAATGGCCGCATCGTCCTGATCAATTCCATAAAAATGACCATCTTTTAGTCTCTTACACACATGAAAGGCATGTCCTCCTCCACCCAGAGTTCCATCCACATAAATACCGTCCGGTTTGATATTCAGATTTTCAATTGTCTCTTCCAACATAACGGAATAGTGATTGAACTCCATGTGACATTCCTTTCCTTAAATCGTTAATCCTAAGCTTTCCATGGTAGCTGAGATATCATCCATATCATCGTCAAAATCCATGCCTTCCCATTTTTCAAGGCTCCAGATTTCGATACGGCTTCCCACACCTACCAGAACAACTTCCTTGTCCAATCCGGCAAACTCTCTTAAGTTTGACGCGATCAGGATTCTTCCCTGCTTGTCCACTTCCACCTGGGAAGCACCTGCCAGGAAGAATCTTGCGAATTTTCTGGCCTCTTTGTTGATCAGTGGTAAAGACGTAAGCTTCTGTTCAAAGGCTGCCCAGTCCTCATTGCCATACACAAATAAGCAGCCATCCATTCCCTTTGTCACAACAAATTCTTCACCTAAGAGATCTCTGAATTTTGAGGGAATGATCAACCTGCCTTTTGTATCGATCGTATGATTGTACTGACCCATGAACATCTGCAATCACCGCCTTTTTGGCTTCTAATCTACCACTTTGCACCACTTTGTGCCACTTTTCACCACTTTTAAGTAGATTCTATACCAAAATCCAGTGTTTTGCAATAGTTTCCTGTATATTTTTTAAATTTTTCTAAAGAAAAAACAGTGCTATTTTCAAAAAATAACACTGTCTTCTATATCTTGTATTTACTTTTTTCCTACCACAATCTGTAGATTATGATTTTTTCTTCTTAAGGTATATCCGCACACACACA
>JAZUCP010000321.1:0-2860 GCA_045639165.1 Acetatifactor sp.
TCACGTACTCCGTTGGCATGCAGTATTCCCACGCTTCATCAGGGACTGGATGATTACAAATAGTTCCGCAACAACAATTTCAAATCACTCTGAGGGTAAAGAGCCCTTTATCCTCAGGATTACTCAAACAGGAGGTATACAATCATGGCAGCAAATGCAGCTCAGTGCGAAAACTTAGTAGCATTACTTGATGGTTACGTAGAAAAAGGCGGACATCATCTGAATGTTAACGTTTTAAACAGAGAAACTTTATTAGACGCTCAGGCTCATCCTGAAAACTATCCTCAGCTTACTATCCGCGTTTCCGGATACGCTGTTAACTTCATCAAATTAACAAAGGAACAGCAGGCTGACGTTATCTCTCGTACTTTCCACGAAGGTATCTAATTCAAGAGGGAACAAATGCATGGCCCGGGAAGTCATCTTCCCGGGCTGTTTTTAAACGATGGCTTCATCCGTCGTTTACAGAAAAGCAAGCAATCAGAAAGGATAACCCATGCAAGGAAGAATTCACTCACTCGAAAGTTTTGGTACCGTTGACGGTCCCGGCGTACGTTTTGTGGTATTTGTTCAGGGATGCCCTATGCGTTGTGCATATTGTCATAACCCGGATACCTGGTCCATGACCGGCGGCACAATGATGGAGCCGGCTGAGATCATTGAACAATATGAAAAAAATAAAGGATTTTATCGTGGCGGCGGAATCACAGTAACCGGTGGCGAGCCTTTGATGCAGGTCGATTTCCTGATTGATCTGTTCACTCTCGCAAAAGCGAAGGACATTCACACCTGCATTGATTCCTCAGGCATTGCTTACAATCCAGACAGTCCACAGTTTATCGAAAAACTGGACCGTCTCATGACCTTAACAGACCTTGTTATGCTGGATATTAAACATATTAATCCGGAAAAACATAAGGAGCTGACCGCTCAGCCTAATAACCGCATCCTGGAATTTGCAGCCTATCTGAACGAAAAGAAGGTAGATATGTGGATTCGCCACGTGGTTGTACCGGGTCTCACCGATGATGATAAGTACCTGGATGAACTGGGCTATTTCATCGGCCAGTTCACCAACCTAAAAGCTCTGGATGTACTTCCCTACCACACCATGGGTGAAGTAAAGTACAAAAAGCTGGGCATGGAGTACAAATTAAAAGGCGTTCCCGCCATGGAAAAGGCAGCCGCCGTTGAAAAGAAAAAAGTGGTTCTGGCCGGCGTTAAGAGACGCAGGATTGAGATGGGGTTGATGAAGGGGTAAATCACTTCGTCTGAAGAGTTCTATCAAACCCTTCAATGACAAAAGAAATACTTGTAATTCAACATTATTTGTATTACAATAGTAATAACGTTGATAAATTAATATCAATCTATTTTACATTATAACATCAATAGGAGGAACATAACTATGGCATTCGTAATTGGCGATTCTTGTGTATGCTGTGGAGCTTGTGAAGCTCAGTGCCCTGTAGGTGCTATCTCTATGGGCGATGGCAAATTTGAAATCGATGCTGACAAGTGCATCTCTTGTGGTGCTTGTGCAGGTCAGTGTCCTGTTGGCGCTATCGAAGAAGCGTAAGATTTTCGAACTGAAAATGTACATGAAAAATAGACAAGGACTGGGAAAGTCCTTGTCTATTTTTGCTTGACTCATTATTTTTGCAGGTTGGCAAATTTAGTATATTTCGGAATCCACGCCAGCTCCACGGTTCCGATCGGACCATTTCTTTGCTTGGCGATAATGATTTCTGCAATGTCTTTTTTCTCGGTTTCATGGTTATAGTAATCATCTCGGTAGATGAACATTACCACGTCTGCGTCCTGCTCGATAGCTCCAGACTCTCGAAGGTCGGACATCATGGGGCGGTGGTCCGGTCTTTGTTCTACTGCTCGGCTGAGCTGTGACAATGCAAGTACGGGCACACTCAGTTCCCTGGCAATTGCCTTTAAGGAACGGGAGATATCTGAGATCTCCTGCTGTCTGGATTCACTTCTGCCACTACCAGACATCAACTGCAGGTAGTCAATGATGATCATGGACAGATTCTTCTCCAATTTCAGCTTTCGGCATTTACTTCTTAATTCCGATACGGAAATACCTGGTGTATCATCGATAAAAAGATTGGATTTGCCAATGATGCCTGCACATTCGATGAGCTTTTCCCACTCTTCATCGTTCAACTGGCCGGTTCTGAGGTTCTGTGCATCAATATTGGACTCCAGGGAGAACATACGGTTTACCAACTGTTCTTTACTCATTTCCAGACTGAAGATGGCTACTGTCTTATTTTGTCTAAAAGCCACGTGCTGAGCGATATTTAATACAAATGCGGTTTTACCCATAGAGGGTCTTGCTGCGATCAGAACCAGGTCAGAGGGCTGCATACCGGCGGTTCTGTAGTCCAGGTCCAGAAATCCAGTAGGAATACCGGTTACGCTTCCTTTATTTCTGGAGGCTGCTTCCACCCTGTCCATTGCATTCATAACGACCTGCCTGATGGGAGTAAAATCCTCTGTATTTTTTCTCTGCACCAGCTGGAACACTCTCTTTTCTGTATCTTCCAAAATGTAATCCAGCTTTTCCTTGCCGGCGTAGCAGGTATTAGCGATATCTTCGTTCAATCGGATCATTCTGCGAAGGGTGGCCTTCTCTGCCACGATATTGGCGTAGTATTTGATATTTGCGGAGGTTGGCACTGCAGTGATCAGATCCCTCACGAATTCCAGGCTGCTGACCTCGGCAGGAACATCCTTTTCCTTTAATTTATCCTGAAGTGTAACAATATCCACGGGATAGCCCTTGTCATTCAACTCCACCATGGTCTCAAACAGGATACCATACTGCTTATTGTAAAAATCA
>JAZUCP010000322.1:0-7196 GCA_045639165.1 Acetatifactor sp.
TATAAATGCTAATCTAAATGTGAGCCATTTTTCATAAAAACGCTCGCTTGAAAGTGAGCCACTTTCATATTACTCTGAACTTAATACTAGGTTCAGAGGTGATAAAAGGTGGTTATTACTGTGCACGATTACAAACAAATCCGACAACGGTTCCTCAACGGAGAGAGCCAACGAAGTATTGCCAAATCTATGGGGATCTCTCGCAATACAGTCAAAAAATACTGTGAAGGTGAGACTGTTCCCTGGGTACGTAAAACTCCGGAACGAAAAGCATCTGTTCTTACTGAAGACATTCTTACTTTCATTGTCTCCTGTATCGAGGAAGATAAATCAGAAGGACTAAAAAAACAAACACATACAGCACGAAGAATCTACGATCGTCTGGTTGCAGAAAAAGGCTTTGAAGGCGGTGAATCTACAATCAGACGTGCAGTTCGAGAAATACGTGAAAAAATGCCAAAAGCATTTATTCCGTTGCAGTTCGAACCAGCCGAGGCAATGCAAGTTGATTGGGGAGAAGCTACGATTTATCTCAACAATGAGAAAACACTCGTAAATCTATTCTGTGCAAGACTATGCTATAGTTGCCGTCCGGTTGTATTAGCATACCGGCGCCAAAACGAAGAAAGTTTTCTGGATGCGTTTGTTACCACATTCACTGTTCTTAATGGTTCTCCAGAAAAAGTCATCTTTGACAATGGTAAAGTTGCTGTAAAGGATGGCTTTGGAGCACATGCCAGAATGCAGGATGGATACTCTGCTTTGAGTGCTCACTATGGATTTGACGCAGTTTTCTGTAATCCTGCAGAAGGCCATGAAAAAGGACTCGTTGAGGGCTTAGTCGGTTGGGCACGTCGAAATATCTGTGTTCCTGTGCCAAAAGTAAACAGCATACAGGAATTAAATACGCTGCTCTTAGCACGATGCCTGGAGTATGAAAACCATAGGATACGAGGGCGTCATGCGTCTGTCAGGGAAATGTACTATGAGGAACAGGCTCGTCTACATAATCTTCCAGCGTATGTATTCGAAACTGCTAAGTGCCTTAATGCACGTGTAAATGCGTTTTCTACTGTTCGATTTAAAACCAACCGGTATTCTGTTCCGGTAAAATACGTTGGATATGAGGTTAGCGTAAAAGGATATCCTGAAACTGTTGAGATATATTTCAAAGGAAATCTTATATCCCAACATACGCGGTTGATGGGAAAAGAACAGAGTTCTTATCATCTCTCAGACTATATGCCTCTATTAAAGCAACGACCAAGGGCTATATTTGATGCTGCACCGGTAAAACAAAACATACCGCCTGAGATTCTTGAACAAATGAAAACTCAGAACAGGTACGATAACGTTATAAATCTACTGGAACGTTTCTCAACAAATGAGACTCCAAAACCAATGATTAAAGATCCGGTAATTGTTCAACCAGTTGATCTTCACCAATACGATAAACTTCTTATCGGGAAGGAGGTGAACTGAAATGAACATCGGTATAGACGAACAGATCCGGTTGTTATCGAAGCAGCTTAAAATTCCTACTTTTGCAGAATACTCAAATCTCCTGCGTCAGATCGATCCGAATAGTACCATAGGCGAGGTTTTACTAGAACTTATGAAGAAAGAGTACGATCAACGTCAGGAAAACAATAACCGTCGCAGGTTAAGACAAGCAAACTTTCCTTTCACCAAGACGATTGATGAGCTTGATCTTACCAGATATGACGGACAAATATCTGATATCTTCATCAATGAGCTGGCCAGTTGCCGGTTCATTGATGAAAAGAAAAATCTGGTTATGATTGGGAATCCGGGGCGTGGAAAAACACATATCGCCATTGGTATCGGCCTAAAAGCCTGCGCCAGTGGAAAGAGTGTGTTATTTAAGAACGCCGCGTCTCTGTCTACAGAATTATCTGAGGCCAAAGATAACTATAGCCTGGGTAAACTGGAGAAGAGAATTCAAAATGTAGACCTGTTGATCATTGATGAAATGGGTTATGTCAGTTTTGATCGTTTCCAATCAGAGCTCTTATTTAAAGTAATTGCTGATAGAAGTGAGCGTGGCAGCACAATCGTAACTACAAACCTGGCATTTTCAGACTGGACAAGCCTATTTGAAAATACAGCGATGGTTGCGGCTCTGGTAGATCGGCTGACCTTCAAATCATACATTCTTGATATGAATGGAGCGTCCTACCGTCTGGAGCATACAAAACGAGGTGCTTAGGTGGCTCACTTTTAAATGAGCACAAGTGGCTCAAAATCAAATGAGCACGTGGCTCACTTTCTAGTTGACATTTATACGTATTGGCAGAGGAATTCTGTGATTCAATTATAGCATAGCTCAAAAGGAATTGATAGGGGGTGGAGGACTTAGTATAAGTGCCACATAAATTATAACAACAGATCTTCAGCCTCCTCGGAATGCCCTCTTGCACCCTTTATTCTTCTGTTACACCATTTGTCAAACTTGAGTTTTCTTAATCACCTGGAGCAAAACCTATTTACATTTTACCGAAATACATGATATAATGTATTTAGAAGGAGCAACCGCCCACAAAGTGGTTAGCCTCGTTGGTAAGATTTAAGCCTACCTTGAACGGCCAAGAAACAAGGTAGGCTTATTTATTTTCGCTTGTTGTCCCTATCTATGTAGGCAAGCAGTGAGATTAAAAACGTCGCAAACAGAACTAAATCCTGAAACGTAAACATTTCCATCCACACCACCTCCCTTCCTATGTACGGGAGGCTACCACCTTGTAACACGATTGCTCTTCTATAATAATTTTAGCACATCGTCATCTCCCACGCAAGGTAAATATTGTCTTTTCGTCATATTAAGTTTTCTTAACTTTCTTTTCAAAAAGCAGGCATCCTACTCTCAGCAGGATGCCCCATTCCATCACTCTATAAATATTAACTCAAATAATACTATCTTACTTATACTTCTCTACGCAGGCTCTCACAACCTGCTCCATCTCATCCATCTTCACCAGCATATCTTTCGCCAGCGCGATCTGGCAGCGGGTACGCACCAGATTATGCTCCGGATAATTGATATGGAAATACGGATCACCCAGAATATAATCATCCAGGAAACGGGTTGCCAGTTCCACGGTGATCGCAAAGCTGCTGAGGGCCAAGGTATCGATCTCCGCTGCTGTCAGCGCCTTCGCGGTGTGCTTCAGGAAACCTTCCGTAAACGCCGTATACACATTCATATTCACGCCTACGAACTCCAGCTCCTTACAGTCCTCTTCCACATAGTTGGCCGCAAAACGGATTGCATCACCGAAATCATTGCCTACGATGCCCGGCATCGCCGTATCCAGATCGATCACCACCAGCGGTTCCTTGGTCACTTTATCAAAAAGAACGTTGTTGATCTTTGTATCATTATGGGTTACACGCAGCGGGATCTCTCCGGCCTTATGCAGATCGATCAGACGGCAGGCACGGTCCTCCGCCACACGGAGCCAATCAAGTTCTTCGCGGACATCGGCTACACGGCCGCAAGGATCCAGCTCCACATCGGTCCACAGCTTTTCAAAGCGCTTACGAGTGTCGTGGAAGCCCGGGATAGTCTCAGATAGCTTCGATGCATCATAATCTGCCAGAAGCATCTGGAACTCGCCAAAGGCCTCTCCGGCGTTCTTAACGATATCCAGATCTGCCGTTACATTGTATGTATCGGACTCAATAAAGTTGAACAGACGCCAGAAACCATGCTCATTGATGTAGTATGTCTTTCCCTCCGCTGTGTGATGGAAATGCAGCGCCACACGACCTTCCTTCTTCGGACGCATGTGCTCAGTGATCTGATCGATATTGTCCATGATCAGTTCCGGCTGCTTGAAGGCATAGGTGTTGATGGACTGGACGATATAAGACTTCTCCATACCATCCGGCTTAAGAAAATTCACCTTGTAAGTCTGGTTTACAAGACCCACCTTGATTTCTTCGTATGAGATCATATCATAGGGGATGCGGAACGTACGGCTGACATCTAGTAATATATCTTTCATTCAATAACTCCTAAAATATTGCCAATCATTATTAATGATTTTCTTTAAAATATGGCTCTTGACAACAATTCCAATATTATTAGAAAATCAAAAATTATTCTCGCATGTACTATACAATATGGCTAATTCTCTTTTCGAAATGCATAATCATAGACTCAAATCTCACTATACATTTAATCCACTCTATCACTAAGGCTATTACATAACTAAGAACTAATAATACCAAAAGTGCAACAACCACATTTCGAGTTTTATATATCAAATCGGGGTAATATGCATATATAAACCAATGAATCAAATAAATATTTCCTGATTGTTTTCCCAAGGTCATTAGTATGTAACTAATATATGACATATGTAAATACTTATATACCCAAACACAAATCAAGCACGCTGCAATGCTACTTGCCATAGTATGTAGTTTCACTGTGTCAATGGTCGCATATGTCATTTTATAATAAATACACACAAATATTATGAATACTATAAAAATACAATCGAGATTTTTTGTAACCAAATTAGTATGTATCTTTAAATACTTAAACATATCGTATTCTGCACAAATCACACCCAGAACTATTACTAAAAAATAATTTGAATATGTTCCTCCATACTGAGAATGTATACCCGGTGCAAGATATTGCAATACAACAAAACTTAACAAATAACTTCCAATTGGTCCTAGATTACGGCACACATGAACCAATGCAGGAATCAAGATTAGCAATATTTGTGAAAAGCAAATATACCACCATACCCCAGCAAGCGTTGGTGTTCCAAAGAAATCGGCAAGGCCAAAAAAATCCAAGATAAAATACACAACATTGTTATTATATAATTCATTAGGATTCTTAAAAAACTTAAAGGATAAAAGATACACTATAATATATACAAACCAATACGGTTTCAATAATTGAAAATATCTCTTTACCAAAAATGCAGATACTTTTTCTCCGTTTTTAATAGTTACATTATAGCTACATGTTAACCCATAAGCAGATAAAAATGCAAAAATCCATACACACACCCTTGCACCTATCGCAAACTTTTGTAATAGCTCAACTGATATGAAATTAAGTTCTACCAAATTCTTTGCATATACTGAATCCGAAAAAAACAAATGATGAAATAAGAGCAAGATAATTGCAATCCCCTTAACTCTTAATGTGTCTTCTTTAGTAAAAATATGATCTCCCCCATTAATTTATAAACATTTTACTGAAGTCTCTCTCCATACATATTATCAAAGTAATTACTGTACTCGCCGCTTAAGATTCTCTTCCACCAGTCCTGGTTGTCCAGATACCACTGGATTGTCTGCTGGATACCGGTATCGAAGTTGTACTGCGGCTTCCAGCCAAGTTCTGTCTCGATCTTTGTCGGATCAATGGCATATCTCTGGTCATGACCCGGACGGTCTGTTACATATTTAATTAAGCTTTCCGGCTTATCAAGTGCTTTCAGGATTGTCTTAACAACTTCCAGATTTGTACGCTCGTTGTGACCGCCGATATTGTAAACTTCACCTACACGGCCGTTGTGGATGATCAGGTCGATGGCCTGGCAGTGGTCGGATACATGGAGCCAGTCACGTACATTCTCACCTGTTCCGTATACCGGAAGCGCCTCATCTGCAAGGGCACGGCTGATCATAAGCGGGATCAGCTTCTCCGGGAAGTGGTACGGACCGTAGTTGTTGGAGCAGCGGGAGATTGTCACCGGAAGTCCGTATGTTCTGTTGTAAGCCATTACGAACAGGTCTGCTGCTGCCTTGGAAGAGGAATACGGGCTGGAAGTATGGAGCGGAGTCTCCTCTGTGAAGAAGAGGTCCGGGCGGTCTAACGGAAGGTCGCCGTATACTTCGTCTGTGGATACCTGGTGGTAACGCTTGATGCCGTATGTCTTACATGCATCCAGAAGTGTTGTTGTACCCATAACGTTTGTACGAACAAAGCTCTCCGGATCCACAACAGAACGGTCAACATGGCTCTCTGCCGCGAAGTTAACCACCATATCCGGTTTCTCTTTCTCGAAGAGATCGAAGATGAACTTACGGTCTGCGATATCGCCCTTGATGAACTTGTAGTTCGGCTTATCTTCAACCGGCTTTAATGTCTCTAAGTTTCCTGCGTATGTTAATACGTCCAGATTGATGATCTCATAATCCGGATATTTATTTACCATATGGTGAATGAAGTTACCGCCGATGAAACCGGCGCCACCTGTTACGATGATTTTCATGTGTGTTCTCCTTTTGGTCTCTTTCTTATTTATCTGCGATTCCCGGCAGTTTATCAATGTATTTTCCATCCAGAACGTCCTTTAAGTACTGGCCGTACTGGTTCTTCTTCAGGATCTCGTATGTCTCAAGAACTTCTTCTTTTGTGATCCAGCCGTTAAGGTACGCGATCTCTTCCAGACATGCGATCTTGCGGTGCTGGTGGGTCTCGATGGTCTTAACAAAGTTTGTAGCTTCCACCAAGGACTCGTGTGTACCGGTATCTAACCATGTGAAGCCCTGGCCGAGAAGGGTTACGTCCAGTTCGCCGTTCTCAAGGTAGATACGGTTCAGGTCTGTGATCTCCAGCTCACCTCTTGCGGACGGTTTCAGGTTCTTAGCGTACTCAACGACACGGTTGTCGTAGAAGTAGAGGCCCGTTACACAGTAGTTGGATTTCGGTTTTGCCGGTTTCTCTTCGATGGAGATCGCACGGCCCTGATCATCAAACTCAACGATGCCGAAACGCTCCGGATCGTCTACATAGTAACCGAATACAGTTGCACCTGTCTCTTTTGCTGCTGCCGCGCGAAGACGTTTCTTTAAGCCCTGGCCGTGGAAGATATTGTCACCAAGAACCATTGCAACGGAATCGTCACCGATGAAGTCTGCACCGATGATGAACGCCTGTGCAAGTCCGTCCGGACTCGGCTGCACCGCATAGGAAAGGTTCACGCCGAACTGCTTTCCATCGCCTAAAAGCGCCTGGAAACGCGGAGTGTCGTCCGGTGTGGAAATAATTAAAATCTCACGGATTCCGGCATTCATCAGCACGGAAAGCGGATAATAGATCATTGGTTTATCATAAATCGGTAAAAGCTGTTTGGATGTTACTTTTGTTAACGGGTAGAGGCGTGTGCCGCTGCCGCCTGCGAGAATAATTCCTTTCA
>JAZUCP010000323.1:0-8462 GCA_045639165.1 Acetatifactor sp.
TAAGATCATGCCCGGCTTTAGATCCTTCATATCCAACACATCACTTCTAAGAATGGGCTTGGGCATATCATCACGTGGATCTCTCGCAGGCTTTTCCAATTCCTTTAAGATATCTGTCAGTGTAATCTCACCGATACCCAGCTCTTCTGCCAAAAGCGCCTTATTCTTGATCCGTTTTTCAAGACTGCTGATGCTTTGCTGTACTGCTTCCTCCTTGTGGTTCTTATCATCCTTGCCATTCTGCCCGGATACTTCAAAGGTCACACCGCCCATAGCTGCTGCCAGAGCTTTACCCATTGCAGTATTGGTGTTGCGAATCTGAACCGGCTTTGTCGCAGGTTTCTTTGCAGGCTTTTCTTTTGCAGGTGCACTCTTTGCTCCGCTTTTTCCAGCTGCCTTTTCAGCAGCCGCTTTTTTCTGAGCCGCTTTTACATCTTCCATTGTCAATCCCAGCTTATCCAAAAGCTTCATGGCAGCTTCATAGCTTTCCGGGTGTACGCTTGTTGCATCCAGGGGATTTTCTCCATCCAGAATTCTCATAAAGCCTGCACACTGTTCAAATGCCTTAGGTCCCAGCTTGGCTACTTTTAACAACTGCTTTCTATTGGTAAATCGTCCATTTGCTTCACGATATTCCACAATATTTTTTGCAATGGTCTTGTTGATGCCGGAAATATATTCAAGCAGGGATGCGGATGCGGTGTTCAGATCCACACCTACCTTGTTTACACAGTCTTCCACCACACCATTTAAGGTTTCACTGAGTTTTTTCTGATTCATATCATGCTGATACTGGCCTACACCAATGGATTTAGGGTCAATCTTAACCAATTCTGCCAGAGGGTCCTGCAATCTTCTTGCAATAGAAGCTGCACTCCTCTGTCCTACATCAAAATTAGGAAATTCCTCTGTCGCCAGTTTACTTGCAGAATACACAGATGCTCCCGCTTCATTTACGATAATATATTGTACCGGTCTGTCCAATTCCTTTAAAAGCTCCACGATTACCATTTCCGATTCTCTGGAAGCGGTACCGTTTCCTACTGAAATCAGATCCACATGGTATTTACTGATCAGTTTCTTCAGTTCTGCTTTGGCTTCTTTTACCTTATTCTGGGGCTCTGTAGGATAAATTACCTTTGTATCCAGTACTTTGCCGGTTGCATCTACAACTGCCAGCTTACATCCGGTTCTAAAAGCCGGGTCCCAGCCAAGCACTACCTTGCCTGCGATGGGGGGCTGCAGCAGAAGCTGTTCCAGATTCTTGCCAAAGACATTAATGGCTCCGTCCTGTGCTTTTTCCGTCAATTCATTGCGGATCTCTCTTTCGATAGCAGGTGCGATCAATCTTTCATAGCTGTCCTGAACAACTTCCTGAAGCAGGGGCTTGGTATATTCATTTTCATTGATAATAATCTGCTTTTCCAAATAACGCAGAATTCTTTCCACCGGTGCATTGACTTTCACTGTCAGGACTTTTTCATCCTCGCCTCTGTTTAATGCCAGCACACGATGACCTGCCACCTTCTTTACAGGCTCTTCAAAATTATAATACATTTCATATACGCTCTGGGCCTTTTCATCCTTTGCTGAAGAAACAATGATACCTTCTTCCATGGTTGCATTTCGGATATAAAGACGATGCTCTGCTGCATCGGATATATTTTCTGCGATAATATCCTTGGCACCCTGAACGGCTTCCGCAACAGTAGCCACTTCCTTTTCTTCTGAAACGTATTTTGCTGCTTCCTCTTCAATCGGAGCTGTCGTATCCTGTGCGAGAATAAACTGTGCCAGACCCTCCAATCCTTTTTCCTTGGCTACGCTTGCACGAGTCTTTCTCTTGGGTCTGTAAGGACGATATAAATCCTCTACAACTACCTGGGTCTGTGCCGCCAGAATCTTTTCCTTTAATTCCTCTGTCAACTTACCCTGTTCCTCAATGCTGGAAAGTACCTGCTGCTTTTTGTCTTCCAGGTTACGCAGATATATCAGTCTTTCATTTAAGGTTCTTAATTGTTCATCATTTAAGGATCCTGTAACCTCCTTACGGTATCTGGAGATAAAAGGAATCGTATTGCCTTCATCTATTAATTTTACAGCAGCCTCTACCTGCCATTTTTCCACTTGTAATTCTTCTTTGATCTGTAAGATAATATCCATGTCATTGTCTTCCTTCCGGTTATTTCTTTCATCCCTATTTTTAGGACAAATAGTTTCTGAAGATTTAATAATTATAATAGATCCCCCCGATTGATTTCAAGTAAAAAAAATGATATATTATTATTTATAAAACAAAAAGGAGAATTTTTTACTATGGAACCTCAGATTCGACCCAAGAAAAATGCTTTTTCCAACGCTTCCATGTTTCTGGGAATTGCAGCACTATTATCTGTCTCTACAATCCTTTTTCCCATTCCACTGGCAGCATTAGGCATTCTTTTTGCCTGTCTTTCCCATAGAAAAGGCCAAAAACGGGATATTTCCTGTGTCGTGGGTCTTATTACTTCTGCTGTAGCTTTGCTTTTGTCCACAGTTACAATTATCATTTCTGTGAGCATGCTTCCTACCATGCTTAAGGACCCTCAATACCGCAAGCAGTTGGATGCAATGACAGAACAAATCTATGGAGACAGTTTTGAAGATATGATCGAAGATCTTTACGGTATCGATATAGATGATCTCTTTGAAGATTAAAAGAAAGGACCATATACATGAAATATTATCAAACAATTAGTGCCCTGAAAGATCAGGCCAAAGATAAATTGACCGGTAAATATTCAAATGCTGTTTGGACCCTGGTGCTTGTCAGCTTAATTACCAGAGCCGTCACCAACACGCTTACCGCTTTTTTACCCACCAGAGGCTGGGGCGGAACAATCGTATCGTTGCTTCTGACAACTGCACTCTCCGTATTTCTGGGGGTCTTACAAACAGGTATTGCTTATTATTTTTTAAATATTGCCTGCAATATGAATTACTCCCACCACAATATTTTTTATGGATTCCATCAAACACCGGAGCGTTCCTTTAAGATCTCCTTTGTCCACGTAGCAATTGAATCCCTCTATATACTGCCTTATCAGGTATTTGCATTGCTTTTTATTCGTACCTTTGAATATAAATATGTTGTCATCGCTTATGTGATCATGCTGGTGGGAATGATTATCCTGGCTCCACTGCGATACGCACTGTCCCAGACCTATTATCTACTGCTGGACTTTCCGGATGCAACAGCCAAAGAAATCCTCCAGACCAGTATCCGTGTTATGAAAGGACATAAATGGCGTCTGTTTAAGCTGGAATTAAGTTTTCTTCCTTTGCAGATTGTAGGTATCCTTTCTCTGGGAATCGGCATGCTCTGGTTAAATCCCTATATGAGAATGACGTATACTTTGTTCTTCCTGGATGTGATGAATCCGAAACCAGAGGAAGCTAAGACGAATTATAATTTTTAAGAATCAAGAATTGAGGTCGTCTTGTGGGTCTATGCATGAAAACATTATTGCCAGACCCAAAACAAAACAAAAATAGTCATATTTCAGACTTTCATGGGCCTATATAAATAAAATATTACACCAGACCCCGAAAATAGATCGATGCGGGGTCTGGTGTAACATTTTATTTATGTAGGCCCTAATGACTGACTAAAAGAATGTCATATTGTTCATAATCAGAGCTTATCTGTACCGCACTTACCACCGCAAGTTCCACTATGAGGACAGCCGATGCATTTTGTTCCTTTCTTTTTTTCTTTCACTATGTAAAAGATTGCTCCGCCTACAACCGTCAGAAGAATCAGTACGATTAACACATCTGTCATACTCTTACCTCGCCAATTTTTCTCCACGCTTGATCAGATAAACTATAACACCGGCAATCACAGCTACTGCCACAAGTCCGGGCACAAATCCTGCTCCCAAACTACCTGTTGTAATCAAAGTACCAATCTGGAATACCAAGAATGCCACTGTATATCCGGTTGCCATCTGAAGTGCCACTCCACCCCAGAACCACTTTGCACTCTGCATTTCTGAGTTCATTGCTCCAAGTGCCGCAAAACAAGGTGGTGTAAAAAGATTAAACATTAAATAAGCAAGTGCGGCAACTTTGGTCAGGGCCATTGTGGTCGCCACTACATTTCCATCGCCCACCAATGCCAGTTCATCTGTATCAATAAACGCACTTAATCCATAACACACTGCTAACGTACCAACCACATTTTCCTTTGCAATAAATCCGGTAACAGCTGCAGCTGCCAACTGCCAAGCCGCAATACCTACAATAGGTACCAGCAAAACTGCAAGCGGAGAGGCAATGCTTGCCAGGATAGAGGTATGCTCCATACCTTCTTCCACTGTCTGCAAGCTCCAATTAAATGTCTGCATGATCTGTACTATAGTGTTACATACCAGAATAATAGTACCAGCCTTAATAATGTATGCCTTACCACGCTCCAACATAGAGATACAAGCTCTTTTCAAACTTGGAAACTTATATTCCGGCATCTCCATAATAAAGAAAGATCTCTTCTTCTGATATGCAGTGATCTTATTAACTAACATTGCTCCAAAGAGAATCAAAAGCACACCTGCAAAATACATTACGGTTCCAATCCATGATTTATCCGGGAAAAAAGCTCCTACAAACAAAGCGATTACAGGAAGCTTTGCACCGCAGGGCATGAATGGTGCTAACATAGCAGTTGCCCGACGTTCTCTTTCATTTCGAATAGTACGACAAGCCATAACACCCGGAATCGCACATCCGGTACCGATAACCATGGGGATAATGGATTTTCCGGAAAGACCCACTTTTTTAAAAATCGGGTCCAGCACTACCGTAGCACGTGCCATATATCCACAGTCCTCTAAAAGAGCGATCAAGAAATACATGACCATAACCAGTGGCAGGAAGCCCACTACTGCACCTACACCACCGATGATACCATCCACCAATAAAGACTGTAAAAATGGATTGGCATCTACCACCAGTCCCGCAACCCATTCCTGGAAAGTTTCGATCCAGCCTACCAGCCAGTCAGCAATCCACGTTCCTACTGTGGACTGTGATATGTAGAATACCATGAACATAACCAATGCAAAAACCGGAATGCCGATCCATGAATTTGTAAGAACAGCATCAATTTTATCCTGGAAGTTTTTATTTCTGGTCAGAACTTTTCTCTTTTCAACGGATTTTACAATCTGATTTACAAAAGCATATCTCTTTCTATCTGCTGCAGCTACAGCCTCTTTACTGTTAAAATCCACATCTCCCTGCTGATAAGGTGCTTTCTGACCTTTGCCAATCAGCGAAACCGCTGTTTTGATCACATCTTCAAGCCCATTGTCCGAATGCAATGTAGAAACGGTATTGATAACAGGACATCCCAATTTCTCAGATAATTTTTTGACATCAATGGTATTTTCTTTCTTTTCATTGATATCACTTTTGTTCAATGCCACAACCATTGGGATTCCCAGTTCTAAAAGCTGTGTTGTAAAGAACAAACTTCGACTCAAATTGGTAGCATCCACAATGTTGATCAATACATCCGGATTGTCATTTTTCACATAAATACTGGTTACACTTTCTTCCGATGTAAAGGGGGACATGGAGTAAGCTCCCGGCAAGTCTACGATGACCAATTCCTCTACTCCATTATAATAATTTTTCTTAATATGACTTTCCTTCTTTTCTACTGTAACCCCTGCCCAGTTACCTACACGCTCGTTTCTTCCGGTAAGTGCATTAAACATGGTTGTTTTACCACTGTTAGGATTACCTGCTAACGCAATTCTCATATCTGTTTCTCCTGTTTATCACTATGTTCTTTTCTCATCACGACCATCTCGCCTATTGGAGTTAGTTTTGGCTAACCTCTTTTCAAAATATATAGCGGTGCATTACACCACTATATCATAATCACTTCCGCCAAAAAATTATCTATATTATATCGTCCGTCTTTGATTGACACAACCATATTCCCCTTTAAACGAGAAATCACAGTAATAGGCTCGCCACTGTAACATCCCAATGTAAAGAGAAAGGCTTCCAATTCCTCATCATCTGCCTGAATCTCTTTGATAATATATTCTTCTCCTACCTGTGCCTCTAATAATGTCATGACATTCTCTTCTTTCCATTTACGTAAATTTTTACGCCATATACAAAATCTGTATATGTATTACGCAGTTAGTTTAACCTAACTTTTCTTAGTTGTCAATACCTTCATTAAATTCTTTGCCACAAATTTCCTCAGAAAAAACCTCTTCCAATGCATTAAGGTTCATATCGGAATGCTCAATTTCCCTGGCATATCGATAGGACAGTTCTACCATATCTGCCATCTCCAGTGTGCCCTTTTTACACCATCTGAAAAAGTACAGCTCTCTGATAAATTCCACGGAGTGTACTGCCAGAGCCATTTTACTATAGATCCAGTCATCATAAACAGCACCACAAAAATAGGTGTACACAAAGAATATAAACAACTGCAGCCCCACATTCTCCCATTGAAACAGGCGCCTTTCTTCCTGAGAAAGATAGTTCTTAAAGGCCTCTTTCCGGCCGTCATAGGCTTCCTCACCTGCATTGTATAATACTTGTTCCATTTCCTCTAACACTTCTGTCCATTCCGGGCGAAGTCTTTCCAAGGCATACATTTTTCGGTACAAATTCACTTGATCATGGTAAGAACCTAATTCTTGCAATGAATTTTCTGCCTGATACTTCCGGATTGCCTCTTCAATTCCACTGAAATCTCCTTCTTCCAAATCATTTTGCATATCCCATGCCAGCTTTAATGCTGCACTCATATGTTTTGCAACAAATCCCCATTCTGCAATCTTTTTATCCTCCTGAAGCTTTCCAAAGATTGCATTTCTGGCATCCTCAAGCTGGGTGAACAGCAGAATATCAAAATCCTCAAACTCCTCTCCCAATTCATCCGCCTCATTATCCTCTGTCTGAGCAAACTCCCAAAAGCCCTGCTGATTCAATATGATCTGAGCTGCCACGGGGCAGGACAGGGACAGGGACCATTCCCGAAGCCCTTCATACTCTTCCACATGTCTTGGATATTTCCGGCAGGTATCACACAAGGCCTCAGCACCCAATGCTATATACAGATCACACAAATTCTGATCATTTAAAAATGCACACCTTCTTTGATTCTGATAGAAGGAGCCCTCCTCCCAATCAATACTACCTCGAATCCTTCTTCCAAATGCCCCTTTTACTTCCGCGTATTTATCCAGAGAATCTTCATCGATCATAATCTGCCAGCCCGCGCAACAAGTATCCGGGCACCGATCTGCAGTACAGGAAAATGTATCAAAGAATATTGGTTTTATGTATCTCATCTTTTCTCCCATAGAAAAGTCCACCCTCGTAGGATGGACTTTTTTAGTTATTAAAATTAATTAGAACACAAAATTTCCATTGCGGAATACCGGTACCGTAGTACCATCTTCTTTGATTCCGTCAATATACATATCTCTGGAACCAAACATGAAGTCAACATGGGTCATGGAGCTGTTGGCTCCTGCATCCTTTAACTGTTCTTCATTCATCTCTGTTCCGCCGGCTACGTTCATGGGATATGCTCTTCCCAAAGCCAGATGGCAGGATGCATTTTCATCAAACAAGGTATTGTAGAACAAGATTCCGGTATTATTGATAGGTGAATCATAGGAAATCAAAGCAACTTCTCCAAGATAGCTGCTACCTTCATCGTATTCAACCAGGTTCTTCAGTGCTTCTTCTTCCTTTTCCGCACCATATTCCACAACTTTACCATCTTTAAAGGTCATCCAGAAGCCATCGATCAATTTTCCCTGATAACTAAGAGGCTTGGTCGCTACGACCTTACCATTTACACCATACTTATAAGGCATACAGAAGTTTTCTTCCGTAGGCATATTGGGATTGAATACCGCACCATTTCTGGCATCTTCACATCCGCCTGCCCAAATATGGTTCTTAACCAATTCTACTGTCAGATCAGTTCCCTGTTCATTCTTAAAATGCAACGCCTTAAAGTTATAATCATTAAGCATCTTGCTATGACCAAGAATCTCTGCATTATGTTTTTCCCACTCTGCAACCGGATCATTATCCTCACTGATGCGTACGCTCATAAGGATCGCATCCCACAATGCCTTGATCGCATCATTTACTTCCATGTCCGGGAATACTTTTTTTGCCCAGCCTTCGGAAGGAAGTGCAATAATACACCACTGACCTTCATTCCCCATGGTATAAGACTGCAGCGGCTGGAACTTTTTGCTGGCTGCCATCTGACGAGCCAGAATTTTCTCGGAATCAATATCCTTTAAGAGTCCCGGTGTACTGCTGCTGATATTCAAAAAGCAACAGCCCTTTTTCTGAGCATATTCTCTCTTATCATATGCCCACTGGGGAACTTCACTTAAATCTTCCTTGGTCATATATTCATA
>JAZUCP010000324.1:0-21982 GCA_045639165.1 Acetatifactor sp.
ACTTCAGTACGGTTAGCTACACAGCCAACGGTAGTTCCGTTTAATCTGATGAATCCGGTTACCATGCTCTTCGCATAGTTTGCTTTTACTTCGAAGAAATTGTTATCATCTGCAAGGATGGATAATGCGATAGCAGTATCACCTACACAGTTAGCAATTTCAGGGTTTACTCTGTTAAGATCATCCAGACATTCATCAAAGCTGCCTTCGTCTTCACAGTTAGCAGGAAGGAATCCTACCAATTCTCTGATCTGAGCAAGGATGCTTGCTTCGTCAGCCACAACATCAACAATGCCGCTTTCTTCTGACTGGAATTTAGCAGATGCGGAATCGCATTTTGCTACAGTGTTGCCGTCCAATGCGTTAGGAGCATTTACGAACAATTTTGCCTTCTTCTCTTCCATGAAAGTGAAGTCGGTAAGTGTGGGGAACAGACCAAGTCCGCCGCCGCAAGTTCCAAAGATTGCAGTAATCTGAGGAATTACACCTGAAGCCAATGTCTGCTTCATGTAGATTTCACCAAATGCATTCAATGCATCTGTCGCTTCCTGTAATCTAAGACCTGCAGAATCAATGAGTCCGATAACCGGAGCTCCTGTTTTCATTGCAAGATCGTACAGTTTTGCAATTTTCTTTGCATGCATTTCACCAACGGAACCGTTTAATACGGATGCGTCCTGGCTGTATACATACACAAGGTTGTTGTCGATAACTCCGTAACCGGTAATTACGCCGTCAGAAGGAGTTTCATTTTGTTTCAGATCAAAATCAGTTGCTCTTGCAGTTACAAGTGCACCGATCTCAACGAAACTGTTTGCATCGAGTAAAGCTTCTATTCTTTGACTCGCTTTTGAAGTAGTACTCATGTTTCAGCCCTCCATTTATAATAAATATGTACTAACAAAGTTTCATAAGTGGCTTATCATCCCATAAGCCCCCATTTTCATTGTCGCTGATAGTATATCACAAAAATGTCAACAAGCAAAGCAATAAATTTATTTTTAGTCATTTTTCTGCAATATTTTTCACATCTTAGCCAAAACTGAAGAATCTGATGAAAATCTGCTCCAAACACCATTGCCAATCAATTTTTTCTACTGCTTCTGCAGTGACAATCTCCTCTGAATAATAAGTCCTGCCATCCAGCATATAATGGACCTCTCCTACCTTCATTCCTTCTTCTACCGGAGCCTGAAGCAGTTGTTCTATCTGATACTCTACCTGAATCTCCTCTCCTTCCTTCATTAAAAGCCCTTCTCGGACAGCTTCCTCCTCTTCTCTTTCTTCAATCTGCACCGGTACATAGGCCTGTTCATCCAGCTTATCGGTCTGTCCCTCTAAAACCGGGATATCCTTTAACCACTTTTTATGGGAGGATTTGATATCCGAAAAGCTTCTGTAAAAATAATTTTCAATTCCATACTCCATCAATTTTCTGGTATCCGCCCATTTATAGTTTTTATTGTAGGGCCAGCCACAGGCCAAAAGTGCTACCACATACTTACGTCCATCTCGTTCCAAAGCCCCCACGTAACAATACCCGGCCTTATTGGTAAAGCCTGTTTTTCCACTGATCACACCGGACATCATATTTAAGAAGGCATTGTGATTATAGCAGGCAAAGCTTCTTCCGTTCCCATTTTGAAAAGTGTAGGAAGGGGTCTGGGTAATCTTCAAAAACTGCTCCGATTGAGGGGAATCTAAGATACAGTAGGACATGATCAGGGCCAGCTCTTTTGCAGTGGTTTGATGATATCTTGTCACACTTTCCCCAGTTTCATCCTCTACTACTTCTTCCGCATCCAATCCATTGGGAGTAATAAACCAAGTGTTTTCACAGCCAAGCTCCTTGGCCTTTTCGTTCATAAGCTTAGCAAAAGCTGCCACTGCCTGCTTGCTTTCTTCTGTTGTCCCCCGAAGTTCTTCATTCCTTTCATCTTCCGGAATCAGCGACCGCCCGATATGCTCTGCAATGGCTACCGCTGCATCATTATGGGATTCCAGCATGAGAGAGTACAAAAGATCCTTTAACCCGTAAGTTTCCCCTTTACGAACTCCTAATTTCACTTCCGGCATACTTGCAGCATAGGAGGAAATCTCCACCATATCTGACAGTTCCCCATTCTCCAACGCAATGATACAAGTCATAATCTTGGTTGTACTGGCCATAGCAAGCGCAGCTTCCGAATTTTTACCATACAATACCCTTCCGGAATCTGCGTCCATCAGCACAGCCGCCTGTGCATACAATTCCGACTCTTTGATCTCTTCCGCATTTACATGTGAGATCACCACCAAGAATACCCATATCACCAGTAATAAAACCCATACAATTTTCCGCATATTTTTCTTCATATTTTTTATTCTTTCGAAGCATTTTTTACATATATATTCACAAAAAACTCCCTGATTCCTAAAATGATCATTCATTTCAGGGATCAGGGAGATCTCTTATTTCTTTAAATTTCCAGTTTTAACTGCTGCACCTCAGCTTCCACCTGTGCCTTGAATTCTTCCAATTGAACGGTGCTCATTTCCGGCAGTTCCTCCAGGCTTTTTACACCGAAGCTTCTTAAAAACTGCTCCGTTGTACCAAATAAAATAGGGCGTCCCGGTGCGTCCAGTCTTCCAAGCTCGGTAATCAGATCATACTCCAACAATTTATTGATGGCAAAATCACAATTTACACCTCTGACCTTTTCAACCTCAATACGGGTTACCGGCTGTTTATAAGCAATGATGGACAAGGTCTCCAGCACTGCATCTGATAAAGTCATCTTTCTAGGGCTCTTGGCAAGCTTGATCAAATACTCATAATATTCCGCTTTGGTACATAGCTGTACGGAGGTTTCAAACTGCACCAGCTCGATTCCTCTGTCCTCCCTCTGATAATCCTCTGCCATTTCCGCCAGAATTTTCTTTGTGGTTCTTACATCCTCTTCAATCAATTCAGCCAGCTTACTGATCTCCACGGTCTCTCCCATGGCGAACAATATTGATTCAATGATTGCTTTGGCTTTGGTCCATTCCATCTTAACTTATTCTCCTTCAAACACCTGTGACTCGATGATAATATCATCGAATATTTCTTCCTGATAAATTGTAATCTTTCCTACCTTCATCAGCTCCAGTATGACTAAAAATGTGACAATCACATTCAGTTTACTGGTCTGCTGCTCTAAAAGCTCCCGAAAACTGAAATGCTTATGGCATCTTAGATAAAATTCCACATGGGACATTCTTTCGTCCATATCCACTTCATCTTTTTCAATATTGCCATAGGTACTTCGAATAGGGTCAATCTTGTCTTCCTGCTTTTTCACTACAGAACGGAAGACATCGTGGAGCTTATTTAAGGTCATATCGCCCAAAAGCTCTTCATAATTCAGCGGCGGCTTATATCCGGCCACCTCTTCCGGAAGATTCTGATCCCTGTAAAAATACTTCTGTGCATCGGTATGCTTATCCCGAAGCTCAAAGGACATATATTTATACATCTTATATTCCAAAAGCTTTTGTACCAGCTCCGCTCTGGGGTCCTCTTCTTCCCCGTTCTCATCCACTTCCTTGGGAAGAAGCATCTGGCATTTAATATCCAGAAGGGTTGCTGCCATGAGTAAAAATTCACTCATGATATTCATATCTTCTGTTTCCATCTGCCTGATGTATTCCAGATATTGTTCTGTGATCTCAACAATGGGAATATCATAGATATCCACTTTATTTTTATCGATCAAATGCAAAAGCAGATCCAATGGACCTTCAAATGCATCCAGCTTAACCTGTATCGCCATCACTCTTCTCCTTCCAGTTCCACTACCACGATCTCCGCAGGATTAAACAGTCTGATGGGAATGGTATGCATTCCCAGTCCCCTGCTCAGTATCATGGTACTTTGATCCATTTCAAATCTTCCCCCGTCATATTTGGGAAACAATCTGATACTGGGTGAAACCACACCTCGCCACCAGGGAATTCGGACCATTCCTCCATGCACATGACCGGAAAGCACCAAATCCGCTCCCCACTGTGCATAGGTCTTAAAATAATCGGGATTGTGTGCCAATAGCACGTTAAAACAATCACGGTCCGGTTCTCCAAGCAGTTCCGTCAGGTACATTTTATCCATAGGAAGAGGCGTAAATCTCTTATAATATTTCCGTTCAATCTCCAGACCATATATGGCCAGGTTGGCATCCCTGAGTTCTTCCCTGCTGTTTACCAGCGGATGTACGCCGGATGTTTCCAGTCCTTTTGCATATTCCTCCGCCATGGTTCCATAGGTCTGTGGATACAGCTTCATTCTCTGCTCATGATTGCCATTCCCGTAAAAAATCCGATATTTGGCCGCAAGCTCTCCTACAAAGTGTAGCGCTACATCCAGCTTTTTCCCCGGAGTGGCTGTGGGAATATCTCCGGCAATCCATATCCAATCCGGTTTGCAATTTTCAATCTCTTGAAGCAACAGTTGATTTTTCTTCCCGTACTGCTTATTATGAAGGTCAGACAGGACAACCGCCCGAAACTTCCCCTTGATTTTATTACTTTTTATTTGATAACGCACTACCACGAAACGATTACTGTCGTAAATACATATCCACAGCAAAATCAGAATCAGGATACCTGCGCATGTCAGTATCACATTCCAGACCATGGAAACCTCTCTTAATTCAAACAATTATCTTTTATTGTACCACACTTTCTCCTAAAAGAAAATGCTGAAAACTTCTAATCAGATAATCTTTATATCCGGCTTTTTCGACTGCTTCCGCACACAGGATATCTACGCTGCCGATTTCTCTACCCCCCAGGGTATATACAGCCATTCCTACGGCCTGCCCCTCTTCCAACGGTGCCTGCAGCGGTTCTTCCACATGTATTTGCTTTTCAATCTGATCCAGCTTCTTTCCCGTAACATCCAGATAGCGGAAGGGATCCGCATATGTCAGATTGACAGTATCCTTCACACCACCCTCTACAGAATAAAGTGGCAAAGGCTGGTCATTCTCATCTATGTAAATATCACTGACCCCAAAGCCATATGCCAGCAAGGTCTGGGCATCCTGGAATCTTTTCTTGGGATCTTCCGCCCCCAAAATTACCGCGATCATATTCAGATCATCCTTCGCAGCAGTGGCACTGATGCAATACTTAGCCTTGGAAGTAGACCCGGTCTTAAGTCCGGTGGTATAGGGATACCATTTCAGCAATTTATTGGTACTGGATAAGGTAAATACGGAATTTCCCCTGGGGGTTACATGCATGATATCCTCCATCCAGATCATGGTGTATTTTTGAATTTCCGGATGATTGTTCATCAATTCCCGACTCATAATCGCCACGTCCATCGCCGAGGTGTAATGCTCATCCGAATCACTCAAACCACAACAATCCATAAAATGGGTATTCTCCATCCCCAACTGCTTCGCACGATCATTCATCAATGCTACAAAAGCATCCTCCGTCCCCGCAATATGCTCGGCAACCGCTACGGATGCATCATTACCGGAAGCCACCGCGATACATTTCAGCATAGTTTCCAAGGTTTGCATCTCTCCCGCCGCCAGAAACACCTGACTGCCGCCCATGGAGCTGGCATACTCACTGGTCAGCACCTCATCCTCTAAAGCTACTTCTCCTCGCTCCAAGGCCTCCATGGCCAGAAGCATGGTCATAATCTTGGTAATACTAGCCGGACTTCTTCTCTCTGAACCATTTCTTTCGTAGATTACTTGTCCGGTAGATGCCTCCATCAGCACAGCCGCCGGCGCACTGATCTGCATCTTATCGGTATCCGTCTGCTCGGTATTCTCTGCCTGCACAACCCTGCTGCCGGCATCCGTCCAAAGCATGAATGCAATCAGGATGATCAAACCAATTTTTCTTAATTTATCAAACATCCCATTCCCCCTGTTTAAATCTCTATGATTATAAATATGGGGACAGGAAAACAAATATTCATATAACGTAAGAAAGCTCTCAGTCCATAGACCAAGAGCTTTTCGCACATTCACTAAATTCGAAAATTAGTTATATTTACGCTTTCTAGCTGCTTCAGATTTTTTCTTACGTCTTACGCTTGGCTTTTCGTAATGTTCTCTCTTACGAATTTCCTGCTGAATACCAGCCTTAGCACAGCTTCTCTTAAAACGACGTAAAGCACTATCTAAAGTTTCGTTTTCTTTTACGATTACGTTTGACATTTACACCCGACCTCCCTTCAGTCCCTTCCTCGTATCTCGACTGATATGGGTTAATATATGATTTCAGACTTACGGTCTGATACACATCTGATATTATATCATAATTTTTCTCTTCGTCAACTATTTTTTTCTGGAAAATTCAATTTCTTTGAATGTAAAGCCAAATTTTCTTATCCTACTGTGCCAATTGAAATACTTTTGCCTTCTTCAGAGCAACCACAACTATGTAAAACAGAAGGGACTGCACCGGCACCTGAATGACCTGCTGCAGGATTTTGCCCGGCAAAATGGCTACAATTGCCGCACCGAAATACAAATACTGCCAGTAACAGCCTAATATCAGATTGATCAGCACTGCTACAACTGCCTTAGAAATCAGAATGCGCCAGAAGCTGATGGGCTTTTTGTAAAGCATAATACCATAGATCATGGGACCTAACATAGCATTTATGGTATAACCGATCAGGAAATTACCGGTTGGCTTAATGATAAATTTTAAAACATCAGATACACCACCCATGATACCGCCCACCACCGGACCGAAAAGCATGGCCGTCAACTGGGTCGCAATAAAGGAAATCCCGATCTTTGTGCTCTGTGTGAGCTGAATACTGAACTGCCCTAAGATAATACCGATGGCAATTAACAAGCCGGTGATCACAATGGTCTTAAGCTTTTTTAATTCAGCTGCTGAGTCTTTGAATTGTTTTCCGATTTGAAACATAAAAATACCTCCTTTGCAGTAGTCCTTGAGCCACGCATAGCAGGTATCTGTTATGGCAGCAGCGGGATGCAGAGCCTGTACCGCAAGCATTACTGTCTGTAAAGCTTTTCGTCCGATTGGCAACTCCCCGTCCAATCAGCACTTAACGCACATGCTCTTACTCTGCTTATTCTTATTTTATTTTCGCTATTATAACACAGATATATACTTTATACAATAGCGAGTATTTATATTTCCTCACACAGAAGGATTTCTTTTGTTCTCACATATTCGTCAAAAAGCAAGCCCTTGGTATCAGTCTCCATCTCGCCCAACTGATTATCATATGGGTCCGCACGCCACTGCTGCTTCTCCACCGTAAATGGTGCCCCAAAAGCACTGTTACATACCATACGATAAGGGTCCAGATTTCCAAAATAAAACTGTCTGCGTTCTTCTTTCCCTAGACGCACCGCTCCGGTACCATAGGAAGTATCTGCAAAGATCCATCCATAGGGTTCCACATAGAATCTTACCCAGTCATGTCCTCCGATGAAGTCCGGCTCTGCAGTCAGACCACTCTGCCACTGTGCCGGAATCCCTGCCTGGCGGCACATGGTTAAGAACAACAATGCAAACACGCCGCAGTCGCCGGTATAATTACGTGCACATTCCTCTGCAATATTTTCCAGCACAAAATAGCCCGGCATGTAGGTATACTTCATATTTAGACTGATAAAATCGTAGAATGCTCTTGCCTTATCCAAAGGTTGGGTCTTACCCTCTGTCAGTTCCTCACAAAGCGCCCGGATATATGGCGTAAATACAATATGGGGTTCCTGCTCAGCCAAATCGGAAGCTGTGGGAGCGGTCTTACATCTATTTTTTGCATCCACCTGTGCCGGTGTTTCTTCCGGATTATATGCAGGGGTATATCTTGCTGTGTGAATATAAGAATATTCTACAATAAACTCATGATTCTTAGCCATATTTTCTTCCCAACATATGGTTCTCTGTAATGCATCCTCCGGAGCAATCTGACCATTTTCCGGATAGACCTTTTCAATTACAATATCACTCTGCTGTTCACATGCACTGGGAATAGGCAAATGGGCTCTTATAAACATGCCCGGTTCAAATACTTCATCCTTTACTCGCAAAGTTGCCCGGATGCGGAATCGATTGGACATAAAGCCTTTTTCCTGCATCTTCTTCATACTGATATCCAGAAGCCCCGCTTCTACCGTACCATTCACTGCACTTTCCACCCCCGGAAGGGTCACTCCTGCTCTTTTTCTGAATTCAGCTTCCGCTTTGCACAGAGAGTTGAAGAAACGATTAAAAATTTGAACCTGTCCATCAATATAGATCCAGCGAATCTTACGCTGATCTATAAATGCATCCAGTTCTTCCTCCGTAAAATCCGGAATATTCTTACGAACGATTTCCAGGGCCTGCTCTTTGGTATAAGGGAATTCTTCCGGCAGTCTAAGCATCATCTCCCGCTGCACCATAAGTCCCGCACGCAGAGCCTTGGAAGTATTCTCTTCCTGCAGACGCAGATCGATCAAACGAATGGCTCCCTTAAAATCGCCCAGCATCTTTTTACGCTGTATATCCTCCGGCAGACCAATATTCTGATAACGTAAAGTATCATTAATATTCATAACCTACCACCTCCATTTTTACACTGATATGAAAAATGCTCCCGCCCATAACAGACGGGAGCCAAAAATATTTTATTTAGATACCTGCGATCATTCTCAGGATAGCACCCATACCCAAACCACAGAAGTTACCAACCGCTGCACCAAGTACACCCATCAATACACCGATACCTGCGTAGCTTGCATCATATGCAGTTGCTACGATAGGAGCAGATGCGGAACCACCGATATTTGCCAGAGATGCTGTGGAAACCATGCAAAGATCCCATTTAAACAACTTAGAAAGAACAAACATAAGTACCACATGGATCACCAGGATTACGAAACCGTATACAACCCACATAGGAGCTGATACCAGATCGGTAAGGCTTGCCATAGAAGCCAGTAAGGAAACTACCATGTACAGATAGATACCGGATAATTCTTCTACTGCCGGAACTTTTCCTAATGGAGTCATAGCACAGATCAAGCCAACGATTGTAATAATAACAGTTGTACATGTACCGGAACCGAATACATCTAATCCGATAGCAACCAGTCCGTCATTTGTAACACCGCCTAACCACTGACCGATTACAGAAACCATCAAGGAAATACCAATGAGGAATACCCAGTCTGCAGTGGTTGCCTGCTTCTTATCCTTAGCAACTTCTGCATTCGCTGCTGCAGCAACTGCATCCAGCTTAGAAGTATCTGCCTTACACATAGCGTTCCACTTAGGAGCGAAACGAACAGCAAGAAGCAATAATGCGATCCATACGGAATAGCAAACAGTATCCAGTGCAAGTGCACAGCCGTAAGCACCTTCATTAACAGGAAGTGCATCACTCATTGCAGCCATGTTAGCAGAACCGCCAACCCATGAAGCATATAAAGCAGCTACTGCTGCCCAGGTAGTTTCTCCACCACCTAAAGACTTCATAAAGATTGGATATCCAACAATGGTACCAATTGCAAGAGTCAAAGAACATCCCAAAAAGATTGCGATCATACGAGGACCCAGCTTACCAAGCTTGCGGAAATCGCAGCGAAGCAGCATAACAAAGATCATCGCATAAAGCAGATTATTCTTGAATGCATTGTAAGTCGGCTTAACAGCCGCCAGATCAAATACACCGATTGTACAGAAGATCATGTTCAATACATAGATCCAAACCAATGGTGGAACGAGATCAAAAATTTTCCATTTTGTGTACTTCTGCAGAGCCATAAGACCACCTGCAATGAGCATTAAAAATGCTATGTACGTAAAACCACTTGTAATCATATTGTTCTCCTTTGTTTATATTTTTTTAATAATTTAATGATACCAATTCTTGAGAATTTTGTCAATGCTTTACCACTGCCTCTTGCTTAGAAAAATGCACTGATCCGGTAGGATGATTTGGCGGTGCATAGATCACAGAAACCTTCAAAAAGCCCCTGCTCGCATTGATTACATTATGCCAATATCCGGCCGGAATAAACACACCGTCTCCCTTTCCCGCATTCTGTGAAAAATCAAACTGACATCTGCTTTTTCCCATCTTAACAATCGCACACCCCTGCTCAATACGGATAAACTGATCCACCTTCTCATGGATCTCCACCCCAATATCCTCACATGGCGGAATACACATTACCGTCATCTGCAGATGCTGTCCCGTCCATACGGTCTGACGAAAATACCGGTTCTGCAATGCTTCCTGTTCCACACTGGTAACATAGGGTTTCAGTCCATAATCCGTCTGCCTTACACAATGAAAATACTCCATAAAAACCTCCGCTTTTTATATTCGTATTATTATATGCAGGCGGGGTGAGGGGGATGCATGGTTTCTTAATGTCGCTGCTCCTGATACAATGGTAATATCCGACTTCTTTTCTACTCTGTAATGGTGCCCTTCCCGCACATATCCATATGTGACCAGGAGTCCGTCAAATTCCCTCCATCACATGTTCATACACTTACACAATATTACTGTGCTTAACCACCTCAGTATTCTTCCACTTGGTTCTATCCAGAAGCTCCTCTTGCTCCGTCCAATAAGCCGGTACCATATCCAAAGAAACTGAATTCTGCTTTGCAGAGCGTAATGGCGGGAGGGGGGGATATTTTAGCCACTCCATCTGCCGATTCGCTCCATCTGCCGATCATGGTCAGACGAAATTCCTCTTTTCTACACGTTCGTACGCCTTTTTATGTCCATTTTACCGAGAATAGGCGGACGAAACCACACTTTTCTGCATTTTCGTACGCCTTTTTACGTTCCATCTGTCGAAAATAGGCGGATGAAACCACACTTTTCTGTACTTTCGTACGCCTTTTTACGTCCCATCTGCCGAGAATAGGCGTACGAAACCACGCTTTTCTGCACTTTCGTACGCCCAGCAACAAAATAAGCTTCTGCCATACTGTTTTTTAAAGAAAAAGTACTGAATTTGTGCCGACTAATACACTGTGTTGCGTTGAAATCTATAATGCATAATTATGTGGCAATCACCTGGTTGTCGTTATTCAAAATAAAACGTCCAACATTTACAAATTATGATTACGATTTTTAAACACAATATTGACATTCTAGTCAAAAATGCTGCAATTTAGTTGCAAGCAAGTTATCGAGCTTCGCAAGAAGCACTGGCCTTCGGGCTTTTCTAAAAAAGAGTTGTGTAATACAACTCTTTTTACTTATAAATAATTACACTCTATGCTTCCTCCAATATCTCCGAGAAAAACTTCCTCACTCCATCATCTACCGAAGTACTGACATCTTTTACTTCTAAATCATAATAATATTTCCCGCTTCCAATATCGATTGACAACGAATCCAAGGGAAATCCTTCCACTCTTTTTGAATGTGGCTCTTCAATTAGGATAAATGGTTCTGTAGCGATTGACATATCCATACTGGAGTAATGATGATTCTCATCTAAAATAAAGTAGATGGCATTTCTATATCGCCCGGTTATTTTTCCACCATGCTGCTTTGCCAACGATGCGTAATACGTTATCATTTCATCGTCCGTCAATTCCTTACCATTTATTCTTCGCACATGAATCCCCGGTTGCTCTTCCTCTTCTAATTCATCAAAATACAACCCGCTATCGCAAGAAAACACCGGCATATGAAAAGCTTCATAATACGCCTTCGCCTTAATCTGCGCATTTTCTAATGGAGTATATCCGTTTTCATTTATGCAAGGTAACTCACAGTCTAACTCGTTTAAACCAATCAGTTCGATATCCAGGGCTTTCAGTGCGATCGCCATTGCTTGTAATTTTGCTTTGTTGGTTGTACCATATAAAATCCTCATAATTATTTTATATCCTCCAACTCCTCTAACTGCTTCAATATCTCCATGTACTTTAACAGCCTTCTCTTTTGAGCTTCCTTCATTCCATGGAAATCATCAATAATCTGCCAATCCAGTTTTTGTTTCCCTGATTTTTACTCCAATTTTTGCCCAAATCAACTTGTTGATTTTAACCACTAACATCTTGTGGTCAAACCTTACTTTTTCCTGTCAAAACCACAATACTGCATCATTATTACACACTCAACGTGACCGGTAAAAGGAAACATATCACAGGCCACAGCCCTGCTCACTTTATCCCCGTTTGAAGTCATATATTTCAGATCCCGCACCAGGGTTTCGGGGTTGCAGGATATATATACTACCTTCTTTGGTGCGATCTTCACCACTGAGCTCAGGAATGCTTCGTCACTGCCGCTGCGGGGCGGGTCCATAAGCACCACGTCCACCTTAGCCCCCTGGTCTGCCATTCCCACCAGGAATTTGCCTGCATCATTCTGGTAAAACTCGATATTTTTCACCTGATTGTATTTGGCATTGTTTCGGGCATCCTTTACTGCATCTGCATTTAACTCCACACCAATCACTTTTGCAGCTTTATCACTGGCAATGATACCGATGGTACCGGTACCGCAGTAAGCATCCACTACCGTTTCTTTTCCGGTCAATCCTGCATATTCCATGGCTTTATTGTAAAGCAGTTCTGTCTGCACAGGATTTACCTGATAGAAAGACTTAGGGGAGATGCGGAACACTTTTTCGCACAAGGTATCTTCGATATAACCCTTTCCATAGATGACCTGTTCTTTGTCACCCAGCACCATACTGGTTCCTTTGTTGTTCACATTTACCACGATGGTAGTGATCTCCGGATGTAATTTTAAAAGAGCCTTTACAAAATTGTTTTTAGAGGGCATAATGGGGGAACTGAGCACCAAGACCACCATGATCTGCCCGGATATATGACCGGTGCGGATCAGTACATGCCGAAGTAATCCATACCCCGTATCCTCATTGTAAGGGCGTATTTTAAAGGATGGCAAAAGCTTTCGGATAGATACAATGATCTCGTCAGCCTTTTGATTCTCAATCAGGCACGAATCCACTGGAACGATTTTGTGGGTTCCTTCTTCGTAAATTCCACTGATCACATTATGCTTTCGGTCCTCACCGAACACCGCATGGACCTTATTCCGATAATGGGTGGGATCTTTCATCCCGATAATGGGTTCCGCCTTACAATATGGTTTTAACAGCTCCTGCACCCATTTTTCTTTTTCCTTTAGCTGTACTTCATATTCCTTGCCGATCCATTTACAGCCGCCGCACTTTTTTGACACCGGGCAGGGAGAGGCAGTCCGCTTTGTTGCCGCCGCTTCCTGTTTCATCGGTGCCGCCTTCTTTCCCGGCTGCACATTCCCTTTTGTCTGATTCTTCTTCACATTATCCTTCATTCATTAACATTCCTTCATTAATCTGATATAGAATTCCACCGTGGTATACAAGGTTTCCAGCGGAACCCTTTCATTATTGCCATGAATCATGGCTCTTTCTTCCTTAGAAAGTTTCATTGCCGAGAAACGATACACTCTGTCCGTAATCCGGCAGTAATGTCTGGAATCGCTGCATGCCATCATCAAATAGGGGGATACCAATGCCTTAGGCCAGGTGCTTTGGATTGCCCCTTTCAGTCGATCCCATTCCTTACAGTGGGTGTCTGAGGCAATGGAGGGATTCATTCCATCCACCACACGGATCTGGATTTTATCATTTTTGATCACTTTTTTCAGATATTTCTGCACAGATTCCACAGTGTCCGTTCCCAGGAGACGCAGGTTCATACCTACTGTAGCCTTTGCCGGAAGCACATTAAACGCCTTGGAGCCCTGCATCTGGGTAATGGCACAGGTGGTACGCATCATGGCATTTAATTCTCCCCCTGACATCTTACACACCAGATCCAGCACAGGCTTAAACATCCATAAATTCGCAAAAAGAACCTTATATCCAAAGCCGGAATATCTTCCCAGTGTATCGAACATCTCTGCCACCGGTCTGGTCAATTGTCCTGGGAAGGGATGCTTTTCAATCCGCACCACCGCTTCGGATAATTGTCCCAGCATGGTTCGCATAGGCGGAGTAGACGCATGTCCTCCATTGCCCTCCATAATGAGTTCAATGTCTGTCATACCTTTTTCAGCGATACCTACTACTGCACACTCGCCCGTAACGCCGGGGAATACATTTTCCACCACTGCACCGCCTTCATCCACTACCATGGCAGGCCGGATGCCCTGCTTTTCAAACCAGGTCACCATATCCGGACAGCTTTCACCATTGACTTCCTCTTCGCCGGAAAAAGCAAAATACATATCGTTCTCAGGCACAAATCCTTCTGCCAAAAGCTGCTCTGCCGCTTCCAGAACACCTAACAGGGTTCCCTTGGTATCCAGTGTACCTCTGCCCCACAAAACACCATCTTCAATGATGCCTTCAAAGGCTGGCTTTTCCCAACCCGATTCCAACACCGGAACCACATCATAGTGAGCCATAAATACGGAAGGTTCTTCACTTCTTTTTCCCTTCAGATAATACATCAATCCGGTTTTTCCGATTTTCTGAAACTCACATGCTTTGTAAACCAGTGGAAATCTTTCTTCCAGCAATGCTTCAAATTTTGCAAACTCTGCCCTGTCAATCAATGCTTCATCCCGGTAAGAAATGGTTTTACAGCGGATCATATCCGCCATATCCTGCACGATCTTTTCTTTGTTCATAGTAACCGGAACAGGCTGTGGTCGTTCACTCTCCTGGGGCTTAAAATTCAACGCTCTCACAACCACCACCGCAGCCAATATAAATATTATTCCCAGTATAAACCAAACTATCATCACTATATTTTTCCCTTCTTATACAGTACCCTCGCCATGCCGATAGAAATCAACGCTCCAACCGGTACCAATACACCTACGGAGCTTGCCAAAGATGGTACTGCGATAAATAAGATCACCATAAATACCACCGGTGTAATAGCCACCTTCCAGTTCTTGCTGATATATACTACCCCCAGACCGCCAAATAAAGCCGGAAGAATATTGTCAAAGGCGGGCTTTAATACGGGTGCATTTAAAATCGGTGTCAACTGTGCCAGCAGGAACACGCCCACCGCTATGATAATGGTGGTAACAATAGAGCTGGTTGCAATGGCGATGGTAGAGATCACTTCTCCTTCTTCCGTCCCCGGCTTAACCTTAGCATTTTCCATGGCATTCAGTGCGGAAGGCACCTTCAAGCTGGTCACATTACCTGTAACAAAGCTCAGGTAAGACCCTGCGGTTCCCAGCATAGGTGTGAAGGTAACCACCTCGATCACTCCCACTGTCCAAAAGATGGGTGCCACACCCAGAAGTCCCTTTAATACAGGGGGAATTCCCGGCCAGCAATCATAATATACACAAATCAGAACCGGTACCATGGCGATTACAAATACCGCGGTCCAGGTCCATAATTTTCCATAAAAGTGAGTCTGTTCTTCGTATGTTTTCTTCATATTCGTATCCTCCCTTTAACCCATGATAAGTGGTGTGATGATCATGGAAAAAGCCATGGCACACAGCATACTGATCGGCAATGCATAGTTTTCCAACCATGCCAGCTTACACTTTTTAATCAACAGTCCGCAGATTCCCATTACAACTGCTGATGCAGCCAACACAAATACAGGAATCCATCCGGTCAAACCATCTCCAACGCCGGAGAAAACCATACCGGAAAAGGCAGCAATCATACCCATAAATAAAGAGGTACTGAAAAGATCTCCCCATTTTTCGTCTTTGTTTTTCATGTTCAGAAGTCCTTTTTGAATCTTTTTTAAAAGAAGGGGAACCAGAATGATACTGGGCATAATTCCCAGGGTCATTACCCAGGCAATTGCAGAATACACCTTCGGGTCTGTAATGGTTTCCGACAGTGAAATACCAAATGCCGTTGCAGTGGAAGTAGCTGCCGGCAGCTCATATGTAATGGCTCCGATTACACTCATGCGAATCCAGGGAAGAGGCAATCCCAAAAACTTAGACAATGTGATCACGCCAAGAAGGATGGATACCGCCGGTGCGATGGTAAAAATAGCAGTAGATACAATGGTCTTCTTAATCTGAGACATATCCATGCCGATTTCTTTTGCCCGGCGATATGCTCTGATCAGGAAAAATAAGGACTGTGCAATCACAAACAGGATAACACATGCCGCTACAATAAACAAAAAAGTGGAATTGGGTGAAAAATTCATTATGTTTCCTCCTATGTAAATATTTATATTGAGATCTTTTTGATCCATTTTCCGGTTCTTAATCTAAATACGCACCAGATACACTTGATGATCTGGTCGATCTTTAAGAAGAAATAAATCCAGAATGCGGGTAAATGCAGTACCAATCCTGCAAGTGCTCCCAGGGGTATGGATGCTACCCACAAGAACAAAATATCTGCCAGCATTAAGAACTTCGTATCTCCGCCGCCTCTGAGCACGCCCTTTGTCAGAATAGAACTCATGGACTGGAAGATAACGATCAGGGAAATAGACGCCATCAATTCTCTGGCAATCAACTGAGTCTCTTCCGTAACCTTATAATACTGGATCATAGGCTCGCTGATCAACATGATCAGACAAGCTGCCAAAGTACCCACTGCTCCGGCCAGGAATAAAAAGGCGTAACCATTTTTCCGGGCTTTTTCTACCTTGCCTTCTCCCAAAGTCTGTCCGGTAATAATACTGGATGCATTGCTGATACCCTGGGTGAATACACTGGTTAACTGCTGGGTTACCGTTGTGATCGCATTTGCTGCCACAAAAGTCGCACCAATGCGTCCCATAACCATGGCAACCGCACTATTTCCGAATGCCAGAAGGCTGTCACTGATCAGAACCGGGATACTGATCCTCAGATAATCCTTTACCATATCGGAGCATTTCATCAACAAATGCTTGAAACGATATCCGATTCGCTTGTCTTTTAAAAATACATATCCACAGATTACCGAGAATTCAAAGGTTCTGGCGATTATGGTTCCCAATGCCGCACCTGCCACCTCCATACGGGGCGCTCCCAACTTACCGAAGATAAATACCCAGTTAAAAAAGATATTCACGAAGAATGCTCCAATAGAACAATACAAAGGTATTTTTACCAGCCCTACACTTCGCAAGACGATGGTACTGGTCAACGATAATCCCAGTAACAAATAGGCAGGAATGGACCATTTAAAATAAATAATACCTGCATCAATAACCGGTATTTCATTGGTATAGATCCGCATTAACCCACCCGGCGTTATGATCGTAAGCAGGGTAAAGATCAATCCCAGTGTAATACAGATCCGATACATAATGGTCATGGCTTTTCGAAGGGAATTTATATCCTTCATTCCCCAGAAACGGGCCGTCAGTACATTTGCCCCCATACCAATGCCCATACAGCAGATATGATAGATATTGATAAACTGATTCGCAAGAGAGGATGCAGACAAAGCTGTTTCTCCCAAGGTTCCCAACATAATGGTATCCATCATATTTACGCCGACGGTAATTAGGCTCTGTGCAGTAATTGGCAGGGCAATCCGTACTACATTACTGTAAAACTCCCTATCTCCCAGATAGTCTTTTACTTTTGTTGGATTACTCATTCTAAGGCACCAACCCTTTCTCGAAAATACCCATCATTTCCCGGGTAAGGCTGATACCATCATCATGGGCCGGCATTTTGTCTCGCTCAAACCACTCAGCTACCGACAATTCTTCTTCGTCCAATCGAATTGTATCCTCCCCGTCCAGATCCGCAAAGAATCCTAAAAGAAGATTGCTATCCACACCCCAGGGCTGGGATTTATAATATCGGATATTTTTTACCTTCAGGCCTACCTCTTCCATCACTTCCCGGGCAACGGTTTCTTCCACCGTCTCTCCGATCTCCGTAAAACCTGCAATCAAAGCATAATGCTTGTACGCCCGGCCTGCATATTTGGTCATTAGAATTCGGTCTCCATCCACCACCGCAACGATCACTGCCGGAGCAATCTTCGGAAAGATCATATTGCCGCACTCCTTACACCGTAGCATTCTTTCCTTTTCATCATGCACCACCGGTTTTCCACAATGCCTGCAAAAACGATTGGCATTGTACCACACATGGAGATGCCAGGCAGTCATTACCGCAAAACATATTTCCTTGGACACTAACTGACGCAAGGTCCGCACGGTTTCGTAGTGGTATAGGCCATTTTCCGGCAATTCCTGTTTATCCATCAACAAAAAATAATCCTCTTCTTCAATGGAGAACAGATATTGCAGAGCAGCCGGTTTGCTGTGAGCTTCTGTACTGCGACTCTGCCATGCAGCAACCTCTTGATACGTAGGAATCTGCAATTGATCCTCCCCATCTCTGGCGATGTATACATCTTTTTCCGAAAAATGGAAAATCCGGCTGTCCGGTGTTACCGATTTCCTGCGATATTGATTATATAAATGATGTGGTGAAATATCCTGTAGCCTATCAATTCTCCCTTTTTATCTCATTATTTCTATTATATATCTTGTCCGCATATAATGAAAGTTATATAATTTAAATTTTTCAAAAAAAATGCTTGCAATTTTTTTAATTACCGTATATAATAGCTTTTGTTCACGGGGTGTGGCTCAGCTTGGTTAGAGCGCCGTCTTAGGGAGGCGGAGGTCGCGAGTTCGAATCCCGCCACTCCGATAAAAAGTCCGGAAGATTCTTCCGGACTTTTTGCTTACTTATTTTTCATTCACTCATCATCTTCTTCATCAAGATCTTCCTCTGATCTCTCATCACATTCCTTGCGTTCCACCACCTGCTTCACACCATTTCTCTTATTCACATCATCTCTGATCAGTGAATATACGGTTGACATCAAGGGAATAAAGATCAACATACCCACAACTCCGAACAAACTGCCGCCTACACTGACAGATGCCAGTACCCAGATGGGAGGCAGGCCAACAGAATTGCCCACTACCTTAGGATAGATCAGATTGCCTTCAATCTGCTGGAGCACCAGGAAGATAATCACAAACCAAAGTGCTTTCACAGGATTATCGATCAAAATCATAAAAGCACCTACTCCGCAGCCGATAAAAGCCCCCACAATGGGGACCAATGCGGTAAAAGCAATCAGCGTTCCTATCATAATCGCATATGGCAGGCCAACGATACTCATTACCACGATAAAAAGTCCGCCCAGGATCACTGCTTCCAGACATTGTCCGCAGATAAAATTGGTAAAATTACCATACAATCTGCTGCATACTTCTTTCATCTTGCCATTCACTTTTTCCGGTACATAAGCAGACATCAATCGATACAACTGATTCTGCAGATTTTCCTTCTGCAGTAAAATATAAATAGAAAAAACAAATCCTATTACTCCACTTGTGACTGCGCCGATAATTCCACTGGCTACATTTACTGTAGAGCTAAGCATATTTGTGACACCGTTCTTCAAGAAATTTCCAATGGAAGAAAGAATGGTATTCCAATCAAACTCCATAGTTCCCAGATCCGTAAGCAGTGCTTCCAAGGCCGGATAAGTAACCGCCATATCTGCCAGCCAGCTTTCCATATCTTCCAAAAATCCGGGAATTTTCCCGCCCAAGGTGGTTAAAGTATCTCCAATCTGTGGAACCACTGCTAAAATCACCAGGGTAAGGATCGCCCCCACCAGAAGAATGGACAAAATCAGGCTCACAGGCCTTTTTAATTTATTGGCAGCCTTGCCCTTCCACTTTCTGAACCATTTTTCTTCCATACTCTTCATGGGAATATTTAAAATAAATGCAATGGCTGCACCTACTACAAAGGGCTTAATCATTTCCAGTAAAAATCCAATCCCCTGAATCACACTCTCGATTCTGAAAAGGACCAGCAAAACTAATGCAATATATAAAATTATCCAACAAATCTGTTTTATTTTTAGTTTATCAAATCCCACGTCAATGCACCTTTCCATCATTCATTCTTTACAGCTATTTTCAGTTTAATTTTTCAGTTTCGTAATGTCAATCCTAAAATTATGAAAGAAATCTTAAATATTGGTTAAAATAACAACTGTATATCGATGTTTTATTTAGGAAATGAGGTTCTATGAAAAATATTATAACACGAAAAAACAAAACTATGGACGGTAATCAGGCAGCCGCCCACGTAGCATATGCATATACAGAAGTTGCCGCAATCTATCCCATTACACCTGCATCCTCCATGGCGGAATATACCGACGAATGGTCCTTATCAGGCAGAGAAAATGTATTCGGACAGCCTGTAACCATAACCGAAATGCAGTCCGAGGCCGGTGCCGCCGGTGCAGTACATGGTTCCCTGATCGCAGGCGCTCTTACCACCACCTTCACTGCATCCCAAGGCCTGCTTTTGATGCTTCCCAATATCTACCGTATTGCCGGAGAACTCCTTCCGGGCGTATTCCATGTAGCATCCAGAACCATCGCAACCCATGCACTGTCCATATTTGGTGATCACTCCGACATCTACGCCTGCCGTCAGACCGGTGCCGCATTTTTGGCTCATTCCAGTGTACAGGAAGTTATGGATTTATCTCCTGTTGCTCATTTGGCTGCACTAAAGGGCCGCCTTCCCTTTATCAATTTCTTTGATGGGTTCCGCACCTCCCATGAGATACAGAAAATAGGCGTCTGGGAGTATTCTGATTTAAAGGAGATGCTGGACATGGAGGCATTAGAGCAATTTAGGCAGAATGCCCTGCATCCTCACCACGGTAAGTTAATGGGCTCTGCCGAAAATCCGGATATTTTCTTCCAGCATAGAGAAGCGAGCAATCCCTACTACCGGGCACTCCCCGAAATTGTAAAAGACTATATGGAAAAGATCAATAGGCGTCTTGGAACGGAATATGGATTATTTGATTACATTGGAGCTGAAGATGCAAAACATGTACTTGTGGCAATGGGGTCCGTCTGTGAAACCATTGAACAGACCATACTGCATCTGAACCGGGCAGGGGAACGCTTTGGACTGATCAAAGTCCGTTTATACCGTCCTTTCAGTACTGCTCATTTTTTGGATTGTATCCCTAAAACCACGGAGCAGATCACCGTTTTGGATCGGACAAAGGAGCCCGGAGCAGTTGGGGAACCCTTGTATCTGGATGTTCTCTCCGCCATTTCCGAAAGTGAATTTCGCCGGATTCCGATCTTTTCAGGTCGTTACGGATTAAGCTCCAAAGACACCACACCGGAACAGATCCATGCTGTCCTGAAAAACACCTCCAAAAGGCATTTTACCATTGGAATTCATGATGATGTTACCCATTTATCCCTTTCCGCCGAGGAGTATCTTAATCCTCTGGCACCGGATATCTTCAGTTGTAAAATATGGGGACTTGGCGGGGACGGTACCATCAGTGCCAACAAGGCCTCCATTAAAATTATCGGCGACCACACGGACATGAAGGTTCAAGCATACTTTGAATATGATTCCAAAAAATCCAGAGGTCTAACCATCTCCCACTTACGCTTCGGTAACTCTCCGATCCATGCACCTTACCTGGTAAAAAAGGCCGATTTCGTGGCCTGCCACAACCCTATTTATATGCACAAATTTGATATTGTGGAGGATTTAAAGGATCAAGGGATCTTTCTGCTGAATTGCTACTGGAAGGAAGAAGATCTGGAGCAATATCTTCCCGGCCATGTAAAACAGTTCATCGCCCGGCATAAAATCCGATTCTATATCATTGACGCCATGGAAATCGGCAAGGAAATCGGCTTAAACTCTAAGATCAGCACCATTTTGCAGGCATCCTTTTTCCGGCTAACGGGTATCCTGCCTCAGGATATGGCTCTAAAGCTTATGAAGGATGCAGCCAGAACAAACTACCAAAAGCAAGGGGATAAAATCATACAAATGAATTACACCGCAATCGAGCGAGGCTTTCAGGATGTAAGGGAAGTACAGTATCCGGCTTCCTGGCTGGATGCGGCGGATCAGCCACCCCTATCCTCTGATGTGAAATTTCTTCCCGACCATCCCCATATCCTGGAGTATGTGAAAAACATCCAG
>JAZUCP010000325.1:0-2397 GCA_045639165.1 Acetatifactor sp.
AGCTTCTGATGCATCCATTCATAGGTCTGCTTTGCACGGAAAGCCTTTTCTCCCATGGAAGCAAATTCTTCCTTAAGCTGCTCCAGGCCCAGGGATTTTATATCTTTTTTTTCTAAATTAATATCAAAATTCATTCTCTACCACACTATATTTTTAACAGCTCTCGTCCACTCGACGCAGTCTTGCATAATAGAAACCATCCGCCTGCATCAAACCGGGCAGAATCTGCTTTTCTGCTTCTAACCGGAATGGGTACTTTTCACATATGTATCTTGCCATATCCTGATTTTCTTTGGGATCTATGGTACAGGTACTATACATTAATATACCACCTTTTTTCACATATTGCCAGCTTGCATCAATAATGGATTTTTGAAGCACCAACAAACTTTCGATACTTTCCGGGGATACATTGTACTTGATATCACGCTTCTTCCCCATAACGCCCAATCCGGAACAGGGAACATCCATAATGACCACATCCGCAGATTCCGTTTTTTCCGGATCTGCCACGGAAGCATCCCAGACCTGGACCTCCACCTTATCCAAAAGGCCCATCCTTTCACAATTCATACGAATCAAATCTGTTTTATATTCTGAAACATCCCTTGCCAAAACCTTTGCGGATTTTGTGGCAGCAAGCATGGTTTTTCCTCCCGGTGCCGCACAGATATCCATACACCTATCATTCTCCCTGATCCCTGCTGCTTCTACCATCAACATAGAGCTGATATCCTGTACCGTAAATGCACCTTCTTCAAAACCCTCCAATCCGGCAATTCCCTCCACATTTTCCAGGGTGTATGCATATTCCAGATAAGGGGACTTCTTTACCACAACAGCCTTTTTCTCCCATGCTTTGATATAGGCTTCACGCTCTTCTTCTTTCACTTCCGCTGCAAAGCGGATGCTCACAGGATGGACTTCTAAAAGTCCTTCCAGAATCTGAACAGTGGTATCCTGTCCGTACTCTTTCAGCCACATCTCCACAATCCAGGCCGGCATGGAATATTTGACCGACAAAAATTCCACCGGCGCTTTTTTTGCATCCGGCATGGGAATTGCTTCTTTATTGGCTGCGATCTTACGAAGCACACCGTTTACAAAGCCTTTTAAATTGGTAAACTTACGCTTCCCCGCCAGCTTAACTGCTTCATTGCAGGCTGCACTGTCCGGAACACTGTCCATATATAAGATCTGATAGGTTCCCATTCTCAGCAGGCACCTGATCAGTGGTTTCATTTTATTGATCTTAATGGAGGAATACTGTTCTATACAATAATCCAGCTCGATTCTTCTTTCGATACAGCCTTCCGCCAAACGTTTGATAAAGCGTCTTTCAGTACCCTCCAGATAATCATATTTATCCAAAACCGCCTTCAAAAGCTGATGGGAAAACACTTTATTTCGCTCTATTTCCAACAAAATATCCAGGACAATCTCTCTGGTATTTTCTGCCATGATCTTTTCCTCGTTTCCTTTTGCCTAATCATCCCTGCGTCTGCTGTTGCCGCCAAACAACATTACCAGACGGAGCACCTGTAAAATACTGGATGCAGCCGCAGCCACATAGGTATATGCCGCAGCCCGAAGCACCTTCTGACATCCCTGATTTTCCGAAGCGGAAAGAATTCCGTATTGTTCCAGCTTCACAACCGCTCTTCTGGATGCATTAAATTCAACTGGCAGAGTTACCAACTGAAATATTACGGACAGGGAAAATGCCCAGATTCCCACCTGAATCAAGGTCTGATTCCAGCTCAGTAAAATTCCAACCAAAATCAGGGGCATACCCAGCCTACTGCCGATATTTACCACAGGCACAATTGCGGATCGAAGTTTCAAAGGAGAATACCCCTTTGCATGCTGGATTGCATGACCGCATTCATGTGCCGCCACTCCCACCGCGGTAATGCTTGCGTAATGGTAATTATCATAGGATAATCTCACCGTATTACTGCGGGGATCATAGTGATCTCCTTGGTTGTTATTCAGGCATTCAATCTGCACCTGATACAGCCCTTCATTATTCAAAATCCTTCTGGCACACTCTGCCCCGGTAATTCCACTGCGATTTGCCACTTTTTTGTATTTGTTCATGGAACTATTCACATGTGCACTGGCCAACATACAAACCAGGGCACCTACAATTACCAAAAGATAGGTTGGATCAAAATAATACCCGAAACCATAACCATATCCTAAACCATAACCAAATAAATAAATCATAAAACTCCTCTTAATTGCCCAAGCCCTCTCCCGGCAGTACTTTTACGCCCAAAAGAAAATCATGGGTACTCATTCTCTTTTTGCCTTCCAACTGCAATTCATCAATACAAAGCAGATCCTGTCCGGTAACCACCTTGAGGGTTTGCTTGGTTACTTCTTTCACCGTGC
>JAZUCP010000326.1:0-7121 GCA_045639165.1 Acetatifactor sp.
CTTCTTCCTGATATGGGAAGATATTTTCCTCTTCCCCTCTTCTTACTGACGGCCACATCTCGATAGTTCTTCTGGCATTGGTCCCCCTTGTTCTGGCATCCCGCACCATTCGACGTAGCAACCTTCCGTCCGTTGTGGGTATACGATTGTGATTGTCAATATTTACGCTGGTAAGTGCACTGATATACACTTTATATTTGCTTTCTTCCGGCAAGGAATAGGACATCTTAGGATTCAATCCATGAATTCCTTCAATTACCAACAAGTCATCTTCCTTTAACTGAGTACACTTGCCATTATATTCCCGTTTTCCGGTGATGAAATTGTAAATCGGCAACTCTACTCTTTCGCCTGCTAACAGACGACACATATCTTTATTAAACTGTTCCACATCAATGGCTTCCAGACACTCAAAATTTAAATCACCATTCTCATCCTTAGGCGTCTGATCCCGATTCACAAAATAATTATCTAAGGCGATGGGATGAGGGTTCTTTCCTAATGTTCGAAGCTGGATGGATAATCTGTGTGAAAAACTTGTTTTTCCGGAAGAAGATGGACCTGCGATCATGATGAATTTAATATCACCTCTTGCTGCAATTTCCTTTGCAATCTCTCCAATCTTACGTTCCTGCTCCGCCTCCTGTACCAAAATCAGCTCACTTAAGGAAGCATTACAAATCCGATCATTGAGATCTCCCACTGTTTCCAATCCCACTTCCTTTCCCCAAACTTCAGAAGTCTGAAGTGTTTTGAATAATTTCTTCCTTTCCAAAAATGGTTTTACTACGGTAGGATTCTTCTTTTCCGGCAGCAACAGCATAAATCCTTCTTCATAGGCAATTACATCAAACCATTTCACATAACCGGTATTTGGAAGCATATACCCATAGTAGTAATCATAAAAACCATCGATTTCATACACATTAACAAAGGATCCCCTCCTGTATTTAAACAGTTTTACCTTATCCTCCATGCCATGTTTTTGAAATAGCTCCATAGCTTCATCTAATTTGTACGGTTTTTTCATAAAGGGAAGCTTTTGTTCAACAAGCGCCTGCATTTTTGCAAGTATTTTTGTCGCATTTTCTTCCGTAATCTCTACGTTCTGACGCATATTCACATAGAGTCCATTGCCTACGGAAAACTCTACCACAGATTTTCGCGCTGCTTCCGGGCCAAAAATATCATTCACAGCCTTCAAAAAGAGCATGGTAGCTGTTCTTACATAGGTCTTGTTCCCAATATCATCCTTCAATGTAAAAAAGTCAACCGTACAGTCTTTTTTCAGTCGTTTGAACAGCTCCCTTATCTTGCCATTTACTGCCACCAATCCGATCAGACCATCATATTCATCCTGATATTCATTGGCAATTTGTTCATAAGTAATCCCCTGCTCATATTGCTTTTTCTTTCCTGCAATCTCTACTGTAATCAGCATACACATTCTCCTTTCTATTTTTTCTAAAAGTATTCTTTTGCTGCCCTAATCTGGTCCAACTCTTGCTGTAATTTCGGCAGCCTGCTAAGTGCACGTTCCCCGGACTGCTCCTGCAATTTCCATATGAGATCCTCAGTAACCTGCTCCCAATGATCCAAATATTGTTTCAAAACAGGATTCTTATTCACCAAAAGATAATGACCAAATCGGTCAAACAATTCCTGTTCTTTGGAAGAAATCTCCGAATCATGAAAAGAAGCATCTGTATCTTCCAACACCGGGATCACCTTCATCATAGGGTAATATTTCCCATCTTCAAAAATCATATCTTCTTCTATAATACGATACCCCTTTGTCCGAAGATACACTCGGAATTCTTCTATTTCAGATTGTGGTTGCAGAATCAATTCCTTCATGGAACGGGCCTGGGTTCGCCCCTCTTCTAATATCTTTATCATCAACGGTCCACCCATACCGGCACAGATCATACACTGCGCCTCTCCCGCCACAAGCTTGGTCAATCCGTCCGAAAGCCGGGTCTCAATCTGATCCGTCAATCCATACTGTTCAATATGACTTTTTGCCTGAGAAAGAGGACCACTTCGCACATCCATGGCAAATACCTTGGGGGATATCCCCTTTTGTACCAGATAGATGGATACAAATCCATGATCACAACCGATATCACATACAATTCTTCCCTTTGTGACCAGATGGGTCAAAGCCCTCATTCTCGCTGATAGCTCTACTTCTTTTTTCTTCATTAGTCCAAATAATCCTTTAATTTTCTGCTGCGGCTGGGATGTCTGAGCTTCCGCAGTGCTTTTACTTCAATCTGTCGGATACGCTCCCTGGTTACATTGAAGGTCTTACCCACCTCTTCCAATGTTCTTGCAACTCCGTCATCCAATCCAAACCGCAGACGAATCACTTTCTGTTCCCTTTCCGTCAACTGCTCTAACACTTCCTGCAAGTGTTCACGCAATAATGTTGATGTAGCAGCTTCCACAGGGATCATTGCATTTTCATCTTTTAGAAAATCTCCCAAAAAGGAATCTTCTTCATCGCCCACCGGGGTTTCCAATGATATGGGTTCCTGACATATCTGCAAAATTTCCAATATCCGCTCTACAGGCATGTCCATCTCCGCAGCAAGTTCATCGGGCGTGGGCTCCGTTCCCAGATCCAACTGAAACTGCCTTCTGATCCGGATCAGCTTATTGATGGTCTCCGTCATATGAACAGGGATACGAATGGTTTTTCCCTGATCTGCAATTGCTCTGGTGACCGCCTGCCTGATCCACCAGGTGGCATAGGTTGAAAATTTAAAGCCCTTCCGATAATCAAATTTTTCGGCTGCCCTGATTAAGCCCAGATTACCTTCCTGAATCAGATCCAGAAAAGACATTCCTCTGCCCATATATCGTTTTGCAATACTGACCACCAGACGCAGGTTGGATTCCACAAGAATCTTTTTCGCTTCCTGATCCCCTGCTTCAATTCTTTGTGCCAGTGCAATTTCTTCATCCACCTTCAACAATGGTACTTTCCCGATTTCCTTCAGATATATTCTGACCGGATCTTCCAGATTGACCCCTTCCGGAACAGAAAGATCCACACTCTCCAGATCAATCTCATCCTCTTTCGTCAAAATAATTTCTTCCTCTTCAATATCGGTTTCCTCATATGGTACAGATGTCTTTTCCTCCATCAATACATTTTCACCCTTTCTGCTGCTGCATTAGTCTAAAGAAATATGAATTTTGGCCAACTCTTCCAGTGCTTTTTTTCCTTCTATCACTTTAGTGAGCGCATTCACATCTGTACCCAGTCTGGCCGCATAATATTCATAACTGTTCTTTTTCACTGCATACAGAATGTCCCGAAAGGCTTTTTCTCTCTCTTGCTTCGTATTTAACTCCGGCAAATTTGTATTGAACAATTCTGCGGCAATCCGTTGTTCCTCCTCATCCTCAAACATACTGATAATCGCTGCCGGATTATATGTGCCTGTGGATAAGTCATGAAACAACCTTTCTGCCACTTTCTTGTACAATGGATCGGTAAAATCTTCTGTAGAAATATATCGGGATATTTTAGAATACAATCCCGGTTCATCCGTAAGCCAGGTAATTAATAATCTTTGGGATTTCTTCACCTTGTCCTCCGGTTGATTCTTCTGGGAAATACCGGATTTGGGTCGTTCCACAGGTTTTGCCAGTCCTGTTTTTGCTGCATAGGACTGTACTAACTTTCTTAGGTTCTCATATCCTATATGATATTTATCTGCAATTGCTTCCAGATAATTCTCCCGTTCCACATCATCGGCAAAATTACAGATCTTCTTTGCAATCTCCCTATAAAATCTGGTCTTGGATTCAGGATCCTTCAGATCATAATCACGTTCCAGAATCCTTACTTCAAAAAAGAAGCTGTTCTCTGCATTGTTGATCCGTTCCTGAAATGCCTCCGTCCCTTTATTCTTGATAAATTCATCCGGGTCCTTATAAGGCTGCATATTAATAATCTTAGGCGTTATCCCTGCCTCCTTCAACAAGCCGATTGCCCGCAGTGCCGCTTTTGTACCTGCACCGTCACTATCATAGGCGATCAATACATCATCGGAATATCTCTTCAAAAGACTGGCCTGCTCCGCCGTAAAAGCAGTTCCCAAGGAAGCCACCGCCTGGGTAAATCCTGCCTGATGCATGGCAATTACATCCATATATCCCTCGCAAATGATCATATTGCCGGCTCTGGAGGTTCTGGCAAAGTTCAAACCATACAAATTTCTTCTCTTATCAAACACCGGTGTTTCCGGTGAGTTTAGATATTTCGGCTCTCCATCTCCCATAACTCGTCCGCCAAAACCGATCACTCTTCCGTGTACATCTGAAATAGGGAACATGACGCGGTTCCAGAACTGGCTGCTCAAACCGTTTTTTTCTGAAAATGTAGCCAGTCCAGCTTCTATGATATGCTTATCTTCAAAGCCTTTTTGCTTCAAATACTGCACCAGGTATCTTCCGCTTTTGCCGGAATATCCCAGTCCGAATTTCTTCATGGTTTCCTCTGAAAGCTTACGATTCTTAAAATAATTATAGCCTATTTCTCCGCTGGGTGTGCGAAGCTGGTAATAAAAGAACTTGGCTGCCTCTTTATTAATCTCCATCAGCTTTGCCCTTTTATTCTCCTTTTCCTTCATTTCCTCGGTGTATTCCAATTCCGGCAGATCCACACCGGCTCTGTCAGCAAGCATTTTGATGGCTTCCGGGAATGTATAATTCTCATAATTCATTACAAAGGTAAATACATTTCCTCCCACGCCGCAGCCAAAGCAATGATACATCTGCTTAGCACCATTTACGGCAAAGGAAGGTGTCTTTTCATTATGAAACGGACAGCAGCCCCAGTGATTCGCTCCTTTTTTCTGCATACGCACGTATCCGGAAATCAAATCCACAATATCATTTTTTGCTCTGACTTCTTCTACCAATTCCTCCGGATAATACATTGTTACTACCTCTCTTTTATATATGCCATGTTTTAGGAATGTAGATCTCCTCATATTTTGCGATGGCAAAGCGATCACTCATAGCTCCCACATAATCGCATACCACTCTTTCCTTGGGTTGTCCTTCTGAAATAAAGTTCAGAAACTCCACGGGAAGATCATCTACATTTTTCATATAATATGTATATAATGTCTCCATCAGCATCTCCGCTTTTCCTTCTTCGCTTTTTGCTTCCGGATTCTCATAAACTCGTTCAAACATAAACGCCCGTATCTTCATCATAGCTTCTTCCACAGGCTGGGACATGCAGATATCGTTCTTTCCCATGCTGGTGGTCACAATATCATGAATAAAATGGTTTAAACGCTCTCCGGTATTAGAACCGATGACCTCCACAATCTCCTTAGGAACATCACTTTCCTTCAGGATACCACCTCTGACCGCATCATCCATATCGTGATGGATATAAGCTATTTTATCCGATAATCTGACAATCTTTCCTTCTAAGGTATGGGGATTACCCTTGGTCTGATGATTTAAGATACCATCCCTGACTTCCATGGTAAGATTCAGACCTTTTCCTTTTTTCTCCAGATAATCCACCGTTCTGACACTTTGTTCATCATGTGCAAAGCCCAAAGGACAGATCCGGTTCAGAGCCCTCTCTCCCGCATGACCGAAGGGTGTATGACCCAGATCATGTCCCAAAGCGATAGCCTCCGCAAGCTCCTCATTCATCCGCAGAGCCTTGGCAATGGTTCTGGCTGTCTGGGACACCTCCAGTGTATGTGTCAAGCGGGTTCTGTAATGGTCCCCTTCCGGGGTGAGAAAAACCTGGGTTTTATCCTTTAATCTTCTAAATGCCTTGCAATGAATGATTCTGTCCCGGTCTCTTTGAAATACCGGTCTGATATCACATGGTTCCTCGGCCCTAAGCCTGCCTTTCGAATTCACACTATATGTCGCATAAGGACTTAAGTTTTCATTTTCCAATTGTTCCAGATGCTCCCGTATCGTCATAGCTACTCCTTCTTACCAATCAATTATTACCATTTATTTATAAATTCTAACGACAGATTTCAAAAATGAACTCTGCAATCTTATTCATAGCCGCATAAGCCTTCTTGATGGGCGACATTTGAAATACATGCCACATCCCTTCATAATGATCCAGTCTGACGGAAACCTTTGCCGATACCATCTTTCTGTGCAACCTTGTTGCGTCACTGTAAAGGATCTCATTATCCCCCACCTGAATATAGGTAGGCGGATAATCTTTAAAATCTCCGAATATGGGAGAGATTTTGGGATCTGTCATATCATGTTCTCCCGCATAGGCAAACCGTGCTTTGTTCAAATATTCCGCATCCAACACCGGATCAATATCCGCCTTGGACTCATGGGTCTTACCGGAGCAGGTTAAATCCGTCCAGGGAGACATCAGCACCAGCCCTCTGGGCAGAAATCTTCCCTTTTCTTTCAGGCAATTTACCAGCGCCAGTACCAGATTGCCGCCGGCCGAATCCCCGGCAACAATCACGTCTCTGGCCCCATATCCTAAAAGCATCAGATAATCCCATACCTTCATTGCATCCTCTATTGCCGCCGGATAAGGATGCTCCGGAGCAAGACGATAATCAAAGCAAAGCACATCCATTGCGGTTGACACCGCAAGCTTAGATGTCAGGGTTCTGGCATAGATACTACTTCCCGCAGAATAGCCGCCCCCATGACAATATAATATCACATATTTCTTCGTATGTGCACGATTGATTTTGACCCATTCCGCTTTCATTTCCCCAATCTGAAACTCTGTATAGGTCACTTCCTTTGTATTTCCCCAAAAGGCACCGATACTGTCCTGGGATTGTCTGTGTTTCTCTAAATCTGAATTTACTACCAGACCATGTGCGCGTTTAATCAGCAGCATCAGATTTTGATTCATACTATTCATTTGTTTACACCTCTTTCTAGAAATGCAATCTTCTTCTGACTTCGTTACGCAATCTTCTTCTGCTCAATAGGATCACGATCATAACATCAATGATCAAGCATACCGTAGCAACAATTGCTGACCAGGTAGCTACCCAGGTGCCATTGTAATAATGATCAATCAAAAGCTCCATCCCAATACAGATCACGCTCAAACCTGTTATACCGCAAAA
>JAZUCP010000327.1:0-4315 GCA_045639165.1 Acetatifactor sp.
AGGTGAGTCATGGCGTTATAACCACTTTGATATACACTGTACCTTGAAAATTTAACATTTAGATTTGACCCACCTCTTGAAATGAAATAAAATATCCTTCCATATGGAAACGCCATACAGGAAGGAGGAAAAAGAGGTGAAAGATTTGGAAGATTGGGCGGCTGTACAAAAAGTATACAAGACTACAAAGTCTAAACGTGCTACTGCCAAGATTCTGGGCATCTCCAGAAATACAGTCAAAAAACTGCTAAAACAAACGCAGGCTCCCATCTATCAGCGTACAGAATACAACTCAAAGTTGGATCCTTACAAAGAGCAGATTTATGACTGGCGGTGTGAACCTTATTGTTTCAATGGCACCCGGATATTCCGGGAATTAAAAGGCAGAGGTTATGATGGCAGCATTGGACCGGTATATCGATTTCTGCGGAGATTGGATGAGGATGTTGGTGACCGGATCCACAGCAAGGCAACTACAAGACATGAATCACCACCTGGTGATCAGGCCCAGTTCGATTGGAGCGAGTATGACTGCATGATCAATGGAAAGATCCGAAAAGTGTATTGTTTTGCAATGATCCTTGCTGCTTCCAGAAAGAAAGCCGTCTGTTTTTCGTATAAAGCAGATGCTGATGCTATTTATGAAGCAATACAGGAGCTGTTCGATGATCTTGGTGGCACAACGCTGGAATTACTGATCGATAATCCAAAAGCACTGGTAGTTGATAATAATCCCAAAAGTGAAGATGAAATACGGTATAATCCACATGCACTTCTGCTGGCAAAGCATCTTGGGATTGAACTAAACGCATGTCCCTGCTACTGGCCTCGAAAAAAAGGGAAAATAGAACGGCCTTTTTCATATATAGAGGAACAGTTCATAAAAGGAAATGTCTTTGCTTCGATGGAAGATCTGAATCAAAGAGGTAAAGCATTCGTGGATGCATGGTGCAATGAAAAACATGGTACTACAAAGCGGATACCGAATCAGCATTACCTTCTGGAAGAAAAGCAGTTGCTTGGAGCTTTACCAGAGAAGCATCTTTATCAGGGTCCGGTAAAGAAACGTATTGTCAGTGCGGATAGTTTTGTTTCTTTTGAAGGGAACAAATACAGCGTACCTGTAAAGTATGCGTGTAAGGCGGTCTTTGTAAGGCTGGTGTTTGGATATCGGTTACAGATTTATGATAAGAAAGAAGCACCGATCCTTGAAGTGGAAGTACTGACTGGAAAAGGCCAGTCAGTCACGGATCCCGAGCATTATGAAGCAATAGCGCCTAAAACGTCAACTTCTATTCCGCAGATCCGCAGGGACTTCACGGAACGTTTTACGAATGGTGCAAGATATCTGGACGTGGCATCACGCTGCTTTGACCAGCCAACGCATCATGCCCGAAGGATTATGGAATTACTGGAACTCTATGATGCAAAGATAATAGATCAGGCCATAGCTGTTGCTATCGATGAGAATTGTATGGATATCAAAAGCTTTCGTATGCTGATGAAAGAATACAATGCCGGATTGCGAACTTTTGAGAAGAAAACAGCCACTGTTTCATGTGCAGTTATTCCTGCAGATGCATTGACCAGGGATTGTGATTATTATGAAAAACTTACACAGGAGGCCATGTATGCAACAGATAACGTACACTGATCCGGATATTTATATCGAAGAAAAAATGAAGCAGTTCCGGCTGGTTGATATGCGGGAACAGTACCATGAGCTGATCAAAGATGCAAAAAAAGAAGGCCTTGGTTACAAAGACTTTCTGATCCGGCTTTTGCAGGCAGAAGAAACAGGGAAAGCAAACAGACGCAGCGAAAAGCTATTATTCAAGGCAAGCTTTGATTCCAGTAAACAGCTGACGGAGATTGACTATAGTTTTAATCCTTCCATAGATAAAAATCGCATCGAGGAGCTGGGAAAACTACATTTCCTTGAAAGACACGAAAACGTCATCATTATGGGACCACCCGGTGTCGGAAAGAGCATGATCGCAACCGGAATCGGTATCAATGCATGTAAAAAAGGACACAAAGTACTGTTCGTAAATGCAAAAGAGCTGGTAGATACTTTGACGTATGAATTGAGAGAAGGAACACTTACGGAGTTCTTAAAGAAGCTTTCAAAGGTAGAACTTCTGATCATAGATGAACTTTCCTATATAAATATGGACAAAGAAAAAGAGAGCCTGTTTTTCCAGATCATACGCCAACGATACGAAAAAAGCTCCCTTATCATCACTACCAACCTGCCGATTGGCAGATGGAATGAATTATTTACCGGTCAGCTTGCGGCAACCGCTATCTTAGACCGATTGCTGCATCACTGTCACCTGATCAGTATAACAGGTGACAGCTATCGTGTCAAAGGGTCAAATTTAAATGTCAAAACAGAAAGGTCACAGAAAAATGAACCGTAAAAATAAATATGTAAAAGAATACCATGATTATGTGAAGAATACTCCGATGACTGAAAAAGAAAAGGAAGCATTATGGGAATGGGTAGTAGATGGAAATAGTGTTCATGAGAATCCGTCTATGTCCGTTGATGAGCATAACCATCCTACCGATTTCCTGGATGATTACAGGTATCATGAAGAGATTTACCTGCAATTAGAACAGCTGACAGGAAAAGATAAGGAGAATTACCTGGCAAGACTTCGTGGGGAATATACCATTGATACCTTACGGGAAGATCTGGAGAGGATCTGCTATGAAAGGGATGTTTATTACAAAGTGCTTTCCAGATATGGCTTACTGCAGGAAGCTAAACAATGCTTAGAAGCTGGATTGGAATTATCAAGAACCCTACAGATCCCAGACTCACCATTCGAAGAATTACCATTTAGATAGTTTCCATGGAGGTTGTGCATGATAAAAATACAAAAAGAAGATAAAAAACAACTTGCGATTACATACAACACAGAAGGAAAAGATGCCATGTATTCTTTGATCAGAGAAAAATATATGGTAAAAAATCCGACCTGCGTATTTACAAGTATGAAAAAGGCATCTTATCTTGCTTATAATCCGGAGGATGACCGTTTCATGTTCGGGGAACAGGAAACAACGGAAGCAAATATCTTTCTGGATATTGAAACGCTGTGTTCCAGAACAGCCAAAAACGAAACATCGGTTACTATGGTTAAGCCAGAAAAGACTCCTCATAAATCCATGAATGCACTTATCCAGGAGCTGATTGGTGAGCGTCTTTTGACATTGAGCCAGTATGTGTCGCTGGATCCGGTGGGAAAGGTACTGCGTGTCGATGAAACCTGGCTGAAAAACGATGGTTACCGGTTGATTTTACATTAACAGGTGGGTCAAAACACAGTGTAAAAATCAAAAATGACAGATAGAAATGACCCACTTGCCAAAAGCGGCTGGGTGGGTCAGATTTAAACGTAAAAGTGGGTCAATTCTACTTGACAATCAACACTTGTAGGCAAAAGTATGGAATTTTGGATTATGCCGTTAGAAACCGCTGGAAGTATTGTACTTGCAGCGGTTTCTGCCATGATACTCTTAGTGTCAGAACAATAATTCTCTTCCTATTGAGTATATGAGCATAGCTTTTCCCATTCACGTCTGATAATACCATAATCGGATATATCGAGAAATTCACCATTAGAAGCCTTAAAATATTCCCGTTTTGTGCCTTCAAAAGTAAGTCCGCATTTTTGAGCGACTCTGCCGGATGCTGGATTTTTAACAGCATGTGAGATTCCGACACGGTTGAAACCAACTTCAGCAAAGAGGAAATCTATAACTGCTTTGGCAGCTTCCGGCATGATTCCTTTTCTCCAGTAGTCAAATGCCATACAGTAACCGAGTTCCGCAAATTCGCTCTTTTCGCTGATTCGGACAACGCTGATATTACCGATTATTTTTCCTTCCAATTCAATTACCCAGTTATAGTAATTCGGGTTTTCATAAGAAGCACACCAACTTTTCAGCAACTGTTTTGTAAGTTCAGGAGATTCGTGAGCAGGTATTCCGCTACAAACCTATTAGCTTCATTTTCCATGGTAGCGGCATTGTCATATATGGCATAGTCCTGGAAGGCACAGACCGTATTCTGCAAATGATTCAGGGCATAATGGCCGATTTCATGGAACATGAATTCATTTGGTTTCGGGCAGGCAAGAGATAAGCCTGATGAGGTAAAGCAGGCAAAGGATGCACTGGGCGGTAGCAGGTTCAGCTTTTTCTTTGGGAGTTCCACAAGCGGTAAGCCTGTGAATGAGCGTACTGCTATGCAGATGACGGCGGTGTATTCCTGTGTCCGGATTCTGTCGGAGGCAGTGGCAGG